>CAZNBG010000266.1:0-4827 GCA_964570915.1 uncultured Nitrospira sp.
TCGCGTTGTTCCGAGGACGTGCCCTCGGCGTATTGAAGCTGGAATTGGGCTTAGGGAAGGCGCTTGACGGCATCGTGCCGCATCCCTGCGTTTCGATGATTGCGGCTCACGCGGGTATTGAAGAGCGCGGCCGATCCGCCGATAAGTGGCTGGCTGATGTCTGTGACTGGGCCTGGCATGTGAAAATTCATTTGCAGCTCAGTGTCGAACTACTGGTGCAGGTACGTGAAGCGGCGGAAGCCGAGGCGATCAAGATTTTTTCCAGAAACCTCCAGGAGCTGTTATTGGCGGCACCGGCCGGTCCAAAAGCCGTTCTCGGCCTGGATCCAGGCATTCGCACAGGCTGCAAAGTGGCAGTGGTGGATACGACGGGAAAATTGCTGGAAACGGCCACGATCTATCCGCATCAGCCTCGCAAGGACTGGCAAGGAGCACTGGAGACGCTCGTACGTCTTGTCATTCAACATGGTGTGGAGTTGATTTCAATCGGCAACGGGACGGCAAGTCGGGAGACGGATAAGCTGGCAGTTGAGGTGATCAAGCTGATCGCTGTCCAGCAACCTGAACGGAAAGTTGCAAAAATTGTGGTCAGTGAAGCGGGAGCGTCGGTTTATTCCGCGTCGGCGTTCGCCGCGGCGGAATTTCCCGAATTGGATGTCAGTGTGCGGGGCGCAGTCTCCATTGCCCGGCGTGTACAGGATCCGTTGGCCGAACTGGTGAAGATTGAGCCGAAGGCGATCGGGGTTGGCCAATACCAGCACGACGTCGATCAGCGGACGTTGGCGCGGGCGCTCGATGCCACGGTTGAGGATTGCGTGAATGCAGTCGGTGTGAACGTCAATACGGCATCGGCGCCGCTGTTGGAACGGGTGTCGGGTCTGAACAAGGCGCTGGCCAGGAATATCGTGGACTATCGGGATCTGAACGGGCCCTTTCCGAATCGAACGGCGATCCGTAACGTGCCGCGTCTTGGTGAGAAAACTTTCGAGCAGGCGGCAGGATTTCTGCGCATTCCCGATGGAGACAATCCCTTAGATCGCTCTGCCGTTCACCCGGAGGCCTATCCGGTGGTTGAACGTATTCTGACACGCCTCGGAACTGGAATTGCCGATGTGATGCGCCGGTCGGGCATCCTAAAAGAGTTGTCGCCGAGCGACTTTACCGACGAGAAGTTCGGGGTGCCGACCGTACGGGATATCCTCATCGAGCTGGAAAAACCAGGGCGCGACCCGCGTCCAGAATTCAAGACGGCCACTTTCCGAGAGGGAGTTGAATCCCTGAGTGATGTACAACCAGGAATGGTGTTGGAAGGAGTGGTCACGAATGTGGCCGCATTCGGTGCCTTCGTCGATATCGGTGTCCATCAGGATGGGCTCGTGCACGTGTCGGCGTTGGCAAACAAGTTTGTCAGAGACCCGCATGAAGTGGTCAAGCCCGGTCAGGTCGTCAGGCTGAAGGTGCTTGACGTCGATCTGAAGCGCCAGCGTATTTCGCTGACCATGCGCCTCGAGGAGACGGCGATCCGCCCATCTGTGCCGATACAGGCTGGAAATGCGTCAGGACGCGACTTGCGTGGGCGTGGGCCGTCGACATCCGATCAAGCTGCACGCATGCCTCAGCCGATCGGCGCGATGGCACTGGCGTTGGCCAAAGCCAGGAAAAACTTACAGCGAGCGCCCGATTGAGAAGGTGTGGCGGAAGGCGATGGCCAATTCTCATGCTTGATTCGGGAGCTTGACTCATGAGTGTTGCCGGAATGATTTCTGACGGATGACATCTTTTATCCCGATAAACGGGTCTGCTTCATTGCACCATAGCTCGTATATCTCTGAAAGATCTGAGAGCTCGTTGTAAGCAAAAATATGCTCACGAGTCTTCAGTTCAATTGTGAATTGCTCCGAGAACAGAGCGCCGTAATTCGCGGCTCGACCTTGTGAGATTCCTGCCCATTCACATGCGGCGGCTAGGCGAGTCAAAATCTGGCTCTTGGTGCTCTTTGCTGATACGAGAAGTTCGTTCATGCTAGAAAGAATCAGGGCATCGTTGTCTGACTGTTCCTGCTAATCAGAGCACTTACCGCACGTAGTTTCTCCAGCTTCCTCTCTACTCTATCGACGGGTCACGCGTTTTCTCTACACCGGCCACTGCTCTTCGTTCCACGCCATGTCCCAGAACATCCATTCATATCGCGAGCTGATGATGAACGATTCCTCCATCCGTCGAAGCTCTTCTTTGCCGGCGGTCTTGGCCCACTGATCGACTTTCTTCCGCATCCACAGTTGTACTTCGGCAAACTCCGGCGAGGCGTAGAGCATGAGCCAGTCACGGTAGGGATGATTCTTGACCGGGGGCCCTTTTCTTAATAGATGCTGTCCAACCACACAATAGACCCATGCGCAAGGCAGGGCAACGACGGTAATCTCTGCTGCGGTTCCCGCGGCGGCCACGGCCAACATGTGTCTGGTGTAGGCGTGGTTTGTCGGTGCCATCGGCACGGACGTCATCTGTTTCGCCGTCAGCGCCCATTTCTTTCCGTAACTCTCATGCAGGCTCCGTTCCACGACGATGGTCTCTTCCGCCAACTTGTTGAACCGCAATCCAGACTCGAAATCCGGTGCCTTCTGTGCGGCGGCAGAAAAGACGCGCGCCAGATCACCCAGGAACCTGGCGTCTTGCAGAATGTAATACTGGAATTTCTGCTCCGGCAGCGTCCCGTTGCCCAGTGCGACGACGAAGGGATGACTCAATTGGGCATTCCAGATTGAATTGGCAAGCTTTCGCAGGTGATTTGAGAATGACATGCATCCCTTCCTTTCTGGCGGCCCTCTCTCAGCTGGTGGAGTATGGTATGGCTCAATACCATCGAAGTATTCGGATATGTTTCGGTTTCACAGATATGGGATCCACGGTCTTGGCAACCGATTCATGCCGTCCAGCGCGGCTACTTTGTAACATTCCGCCAACGTCGGGTAGTTGAAGACCGTGTCGATAAAATAATCGATCTTGCCGTGAAAGGCCATGACGGCCTGCCCGATGTGAATCAGTTCGGTTGCTCCTTCGCCGATGGCATGGACGCCGAGCAGATGTCGAGTATGCCGATGAAACAGCAGCTTCAACATGCCGGTTTCGTCGCCGATGAGCTGTCCCCGTGCGATCTCTTTGTAGCGGGCAATGCCGATTCCGTACGGAACTTCCGTGCGCTTGAGCTCCTCTTCATTTAGTCCCACCATGGAAATTTCAGGTATGGCATAGATGCCGTAGGGGAGCAGGGAGATGTCGATCCGATCCGGATGGCCGAACGCATGACAGGCGGCATGCCGGCCTTGCTGCATGGACGTCGAGGCCAAGGCAGGAAAGCCGATGACATCGCCGGCCGCATAGACGTGGGGAATTGCCGTTTGGAAGTGCTCATTGACGGGCAGACGTCCACGGTCGTCCGGTTTTATTCCTATCGCGTCAAGATTGAGTGACTGTGTCGCTCCTACACGTCCGATCGCATACAGTAGCGTCGAGGTGTGAATCGGTTGGTGGTGATGCAAGGCGACATGGACGGAATGATCCCGTTCCTTCTTGATCGCCATGGCTTCTTCATCGTGATACAGCGTCACTCCGATCTCTTTCATCTGTTGTTGGAGCGTCTCAATGATCTCTGCGTCGACGAACTCCAACAGCCGCGGGCGCTTATCGATAAGGGTGACCGGGACGCCCAGGGCCGCGAGCATCGAAGCATATTCCGTTCCGATCACCCCTCCTCCGACGATGACGATAGAGTCGGGAATGCGCTTGAGAGTCAGGAGCCCATCCGTATCGATGATGGTTTTGCCGTCAAACGGAATGTTCGATGGCCTGGCCGGTTCCGTCCCTACTGCAATGACGATGAAGTCCGCCGTCAATTCAAGCACACCGCGGTTCGTGGGTATGCGCAGGCAATGTGGATCGACAAAGCTGGCTGAACCAAAAAACATATCGACCCGATTTCGTGCCATCTGATTCTGCACGATCTGGATCTCGTGCTTAATGACGTGATTGGCTCGAAACGCGAGGTCTTCGATTGTAATCGTTTTTTTCAAGCGATAGGTGTGGCCGTAGAGGTTACGCTGCCGGAATCCGGAGAGATAGAGGACCGCTTCGCGGAGTGATTTACTTGGGATCGTGCCGGTGTTGATGCAGACACCACCGACGACCGTCTTTCGCTCGATGATGGCGACCTTTTTGCCGAGCTTGGCTGCCTGTACCGCAGCCTTTTGGCCGGCCGGCCCGGTGCCGATGACGAGCAAGTCGTAATGAGCCATCAGAGCCTTCGGACAACTGAGGGGCCGATTGAGCGAACCGGGCAACTATGGCTCATCCGTCGTCTCAGCTCCACGTAACGTCCCCTTAGCTCTCCGTGACCAATCGCCGAGCGAACTGGAAGGCTTCTTCCATGTCCGGCAGTTGGGAGAGTTCAGGAGTGATTTGAAGATAGCGAATGGTGTTCGTCTTGTCGACGACGATAACCGCTCTTGTCAGAACATGCGGACCTTCCAAGAAGAGGCCATGGGCTTTGCCGAACTCGCCTCCCCGGTAGTCGGACAGAAAAGTCACGTTGGCGATGTTCGCGTCCTCCGCAAATCGTTTCTGAGCAAAGGGCGTGTCGACGCTGACGGTAATGAGTTCCACCATTTTATCGAGGCCTTTGTTTCGCTCGCTCAGGAGATGAGTCTGTTGTTCACACACGGGGGTATCAAGTGACGGAACCACGCTGATGATCCGGACCTTTCCGGCGCCTTTGGTCTGTACGATGTTCACGAGCGATAAGTCGCGCTGCACCACCTTCACGTCGCGCAG
>CAZNBG010000267.1:0-4820 GCA_964570915.1 uncultured Nitrospira sp.
CTCCAAATTACATGCAGCCAATACCATCGCAGGAACGCTCATGCTACATGTCAGAACTGGAAATGCTGGGAAATATTGGAAGGCCACTCAGGATCGGGAAGCGTTCGATTGGGAGTGAGACCGTCCCCATCGTGATGATGCGCCAATTACCGTAGGTCGACGGCAAGCCTGGCACATGCGCGCGGTGAAATCATGGACATCATGCCGCCGATTCTGGAGTCAATCCTCGACGCGGGATCGTCGGCCAGGCTTTTAGGTCAATAGTCAGCCTCATCGACACCACACATGAGATACGAAGTGAGTGATCAAGTTATGCTCCGACGTGCTTCTTGCCCCATGAAGTCGGGACGCTAAATGATTGTAAAGCGTCGCGTCATCCTTAATGCGGCCATGGCCACCATTCAAGTGGTAATTGTCGGCCTTTCGTTGTTCGCTCTTTTTCGGTTCTTGTTGGGAACAATCGGCATTGAAAAAGTAGGAGTGTGGTCGTTGGTATTGGCCGCTACTAACGTGACACGAATTAGTGAAATGGGCTTTGCGAATAGCGTCCTTCAATTTGTCTCTCGCTATCTCGCCAAGAGCGAGCCAGTGCGAGCGGTGCAGGTTATCGAGACGGCTATGATCACTGTGGCGGTCTTCGGAGGCATTGCGATCCTCTTGCTGTACCCTCTTCTTGAGTGGGCGGTGCAGCAGCTGATTCCTCCTGCCTTATTTTCTGAAGCCGTAGCGCTTTTACCATTTGCCATTGGGTCTTTGTGGTGCAGCATGATGGCTGCGACCATTCATTCTGCACTGGATGGGATTCAGAGAACCGATTTGAGAAGTGTCGTGCTCATGTCGAGCCAAGTGATCTTCGTCGGAGCGGCGTTCTACTGGGTTCCGACCAATGGCCTTGAAGGAGTGGCTCAGGCACAGCTTATCCAATCGTTGTGGAGTCTAGTTATCAGCTGGCTCATGTTAAAGGTCAATCTGGATGGACTGGGTGTGATGCCATATCGCTGGTCTGGCAGCTTGTTCCGAGAAATGTTTGGTTATGCGGCTAATTTTCAGGTGAATGGAATCGCACAGCTGCTCTTCGAGCCGACGACCAAAGCATTATTAAGTAAATGGGGAACGCTTTCGGATGTCGGTTACTTCGAAATGGCCAGCCGTATGATTATGCAAATTCGCAGTCTCCTTGTGGCCGCCAATCAGGTGATGGTTCCTGTGATCACGACCCAGCAAGAACATAAGCCCACTCAAATCCCAGACACATATAAACGCTGTTACGACATCATGCTCTACTTATCGATCCCTATCTTTTCATTGCTGTTAGCGGTCACACCTCTAATATCCGAGGCGTGGATCGGTCGATATGAGCCAGCCTTCGTTGTATTTGCCTTCTTGCTCATTACCAGTTGGGCACTTAATACCACCACTGTTCCGGCCTACCTCGCTTTCGTCGGCACCGGACAACTGCGCTGGAACACGCTCTCCCACATGGTTACGGGCGTCACGAGTTTGCTGATCGGTTATATACTCGGGCACGTATTTGGCAGCGTGGGAGTTGTTGTCGGGACATGTCTCGCTATTGTGGTCGGTAGTCTGCTGACTCTCCTTACATTTCACACAGAGCATCGCGTCAGTCTTCATGGCTTCGTGTCGAGGGATTCGAAAGATTTGGTGGTGTGGTCCATCGGGGGCATCATCGGAGGATTGTTCATGTACTATCTTCTGCGCGACGCCGTTGGACTCGGCGTCGTTGCAATCATGGTTTGTGGGATTTTCTTCGGGTTAGTCGGCCCTCCAATGTGGCAGCATCGGATACGAATGTTCCTAGTCGGTGGGCTTCTTGAACTATGCTACCTAAAACACTCACCTCAACAGAAGCATTGACTGTAACTGCAGCAAGCCAATCGGATCGCTCCCAGTGTCCGCCGCGATCGGGCCAGCGGACCGCTAAAACGATCCTGATCATAGAACCATTCGTCCAGGGTCACCACGGCGCGTATCTTCACTGGATCATTCGGGCGATCCGGTCCCGCGGAGATTTCGTACAACTGGCGACGTTCGAACCCAGCTTGGTGCATCCATCCATGCGGGCGCTCCACACCAATTTTGGAGACCACCTACGCATCATCACTAAGCCCTTCCGGGCTTTTGGAACATTCGATGGAAACGTTTTGCGTATGACCGTTGATATGCTGGTGTTTCAACGAGTGTTAGGAAACTTCTACGCTCTGGCTTCGAAAGATAGCCGGATCGATTTTGTTTTGCTGCCATATCTTGACTATTGTACGTATGCGCTGGCCGTCGCCGGTTCACCTTTTGGGTCAACTCCTTGGGGCGGAATCATCATGAGAGCGGCATTTCATTACGCGGCTATGGGAATCAAAGCTCCTCTCGACAAGGTGGAGGGCCTCAAGAAATGGCTTTTTGGCAGACTCTTACGTCATTCACATCTCCGCGCCGTGTTCACAATAGACCAAGCGCTATTCGAATATGGACGCGTATGGCCAGCAGATGTCCGCTCCCGTCTAGTGTACCTTCCTGATCTGGCTGTAACAAAACGGTCGGTGAGTCGTGCGGTTGCCCGCGAACGCCTAAAGATTGCACAAGATGCATGGGTCATTTTGGTCTATGGCTCGCTCGCCAAACGAAAAGGAATCGAGATCCTATTACGGGCCAGTGAACACTCCGATTTTCCAGCTCGCTGCCATCTGCTATTAGCAGGAACGCAGACGCCCGAAACCGCGACGATGCTCCAGTCTTCTGGCGCAATGCGCCTGAGGCAAGCCGGGCGATTGCATGAAGTCACACACTATCTAAGCGAAGAAGAACAAAACATGGTCTTCTCCGCGGTAGATGCGGTATGGCTCGGTTACATTGCCCACTATCAAATGAGTGGTGTCCTAGTCCAAACCGGCATGATGGGATTGCCAAGTATTGCCTGTGAAGAGGGGCTGATAGGCTGGCTCACGACACACCATCGATCCGGAGTTGTGGTCCCTATCTCTGATCCTTCGAAGGTGGCAAGAAAGATCAAGGACCTCTTTGAAACTCCCGGATGTGCACGTGAATATGGCAACAATGGTCGAAGCGCATATGCGTCACATACTGAAGATTGCGCCGCAAGGATTCTTCTTGAGGCGATCGGGTTTTAAACTATGCCCATTTCTATGAAGGTCTTCAGTTTACTCGCCAGTCTGGGTTTCGGCCTGATGACCGCCGAGGCTTCCGATTTGACGTTTTTTGTATCCTCGAACACTGGCAACGACCTGAACCCCGGGACCTTAAATAAACCGTTCCTAACGATAGAACGGGCCCGTGATGCGATTCGTGAACTCAAAATGCGAAACGGACTTGGTCGGACTCCGGTTACCGTTTATCTACGAGAGGGAATCTATCCGCTGACACGAACCTTTACGTTGGCCGAGCAGGATTCAGGAGTTTTCGGTGCGCCGATTACCTATGCGGCTTATCAGCATGAAGAAGTGAGATTGTCAGGCAGTGTCAAGTTGCCCATTGAGGCCTTCCAGCCTGTCGGGCAAGGAGAAGAATTGAGTCGGCTCGCTCCTTTGTCGAAGTCCCACATTGTCCGGACCGACCTGAAAGTCCGCACATTGACTAGTTCGCAGGAAACTCGTTGGGACCGAAGCCAACCAGGGCTACCTGAGCAGGCGAGCCCCGAAGAGCTTTTTATTGATGATGAGGTGATGCAGCTGGCGCGCTGGCCCAACAAAAAATGGGCTGTCGTCGACTCAGTCTTCGACGCAGGAAAATCCGGTACTACCGCTGGCCGTCCGGGGACTTTGCGCATTGATGATTCTCGTATCTTGCAATGGAGAGATGCCAAAATTTGGCTGAAGGGTTTTTGGTTTTGGGATTGGTACGACGAGCCTATCGCAATACGGGCTATCGACCCTGTCTCCCATCAAGTTGCATTGGCAAAGCCATTAATATATGGCCTCAAGGCAGGGGCAAGGTACTTCGCATTCAATATCCTGTCTGAGCTTGATGAGGAAGGGGAGTACTACATCGATCGTGAGGCCGCCGTTCTCTATGTGTGGCCTCCAGCCCGTTTGATGAAAAGCCGAATCACTCTCTCAATGCTCACGTCTCCTATCATGACGCTACAAAAAACCTCCTTCGTTACCATCCAGGGACTTATCATTGAGGAAGGACGCGATGATGGTATTCAGATCATTGAGGGACAGGGAAACCAGGTCCGAGATTGCGTAATCCGCAACGTCGGCAAAGATGGTGTTGTTGTTCAAGGAGGATGGCAGCACGCGATCATGGACTCTCATGTTTACAATATTGGTACTCGAGGTATCGTGGCCACAGGTGGGGATCGCAAGACATTGAAGCCGGCTGATCACCGGATACTTCGAAACCACCTTCACCACTACGGACGGCGCATCGCCACGACGAAGGCCGGCGTAGATATTGACGGAGTTGGGATACAGGTCTCGCACAATGACATTCATGACGCCCCTCACGTCGGTATCCTTTTTGCGGGCAATGACCATGTCATTGAGTTCAACGAAATTCACCGGGTATGTTTAGAGACCTCTGATGCGGGCGCGATCTATATCGGGCGTGATTGGACGGCACGTGGAAATGCTGTTCGTTATAATTTTATCCATGACCTTTTTGGGCCCGGCTCGAAAGGCGATGTGACGGCAATCTACCTTGATGATCTTGCAAGCGGCACTGACATTTTCGGTAACGTGATACGAGACGTTCATCGGGGCATACTCGTCGGGGGTGGGCGCGACAACACTCTCATGAACAATGTTCTCGTGAACTGCGACATCGCGGTTTCCATGGATGCCAGA
>CAZNBG010000268.1:0-4805 GCA_964570915.1 uncultured Nitrospira sp.
TGTTGTTGACGCTCTTGTTCATCGTGTTTGTCTATCTGTTTGCCGTCGAATCGTTTACGGCGTTCCTATACCCCAACCCGGAGGAAGTGGCCTCGTACTTTAAGGCCGGCGATCTTCCGGACTGGCTCTTTGATCTTCTCCTCGTGGTGTCCACGCTGGTGACGGTTGTAGGCTGGATCTATCTGTACATGCGGGCCCATGGCCGTACCGTGTGGACGCCATCGTGGGTCCCTAGCGTCCGGGTCCGCCTCTACGTGCTGTTCCTCAATCGCCTCTATGTCGACGGGGTCTTACATCGTGTCGGGCACACCTTGACCTCCGCCATTCAGCGCTTGGATAAGCGCGCCCAGGAACGCACGCTTTGACCGGCACTGGCATGACCACGCGACGGCGAGATTGCGGATTCTGGAAGCCAGAGACGCGTCGTCCGCATGGCACCTGAGCAGGAAGCGGCGGTCAGGCCCTGCTTGACGAATACGGCGAACCCGTATTAATGGTACACCTTCACCGTGGCGGGAGGTGTGCCTCTCGCCTGACAGAGAGAGGACGAACGCTTTCCAAGAGAACGTGCAGACTGTTCCAAAAGGCCCGTCTCTTTCACCCGCCCAAACCCCAGCGCGCCAAAACGCGCTATTCCGCCGGGCGGTCGCAGCAAGATCCACGAGGCGACGAATAAGAAGCCTCACGTTTGCCGATAGGCGCGAGATGATGAGCGCCCACTATCTTCGAGGCGAAGGGGAATGACGTGCTCCTGTCGCTAGTACTCATCGTTCCATTGCTCCTCCTAACCGCTGCCGGCATCGTGATGATCGGTGGGGAGACGCCGCGTGTCACCCGCGCGAAGGCGGCCGCGTATCCCATCGGTCTGGCATTCCTCGGCTCCATAGGCATCCTGACCCAGATCTCAGCACAGGGTCCCGTCACCGTTCGATTCTATGATCCGGCCTCCGTCACGTCGTTCATTATTCCTCTCGGTTTCTATGTTGACCGGCTGAGCGCGATCATGATGACGTTGATCACGGGCGTGAGCACCATCATTTACTGCTACTCGACGAGCTACATGTACCAGGATCGTCATGCCCGCCGGTATCTTGTCTTGATCTGCCTGACCGACTTCGTGTTGATTTGCATGGTCTCGAGTGGGAACCTCATGATGTTGTTTCTCTTTTGGCAAATCCTCAGCTACCTGCTCTACCTGTTGGCACACAACCACGTCCATCCCGCGACATTGGCAGGTGCGTTCAAGACGTTTACGCTGTTGCGTGTTGCCGATACGGCATTTCTTGCCGGCATTGTGCTCGCATTTCAGCTCTATGGGACGCTCGAATTCCAAGAGCTGTTCGCCAGAGCGGCTGCCACACCCATGACCCTTTCGATTCTGCCTGGGATGGCTGTCAGTGCGACAACGGCTGTGACATTTCTCCTTTTTATCGGAGCGATGGGCAAATCAGCTCAGTTTCCTCTGCATCTGTGGCTGCCGGGATCGCTGTTCGCACCCACGCCGGTCCATGCCTTGCTGCACGCGGGTATCATCAACGCCGGGGGGTTTCTCATTAACCGCCTCGCTCCACTCTTCGGCATGAGTTCAACCACCCTGCACGTCGCCTTCGTCGTTGGGACATTGACGGCCGCTCTTGGTGCGACGATGATGCTGGCCCAGAACGACATCAAGAAGACGCTCGGCTTCTCGACGATCGGCCAAATGGGCTATATGATCATGGAATGCGGCCTGGGGGCCTTCTCGCTGGCCGTGTTCCATCTGATCGCCCATGGGCTCTTCAAGGCGACAGTGTTCCTCAACTGTGGAAATGTCATCCATAAGGCCCGTCAGGAGCCGCATTTTCCCCACACAGACCATGCAGATGACGAGGCGGGGTTTTCTCGCTTGACGTGGTCGACCGGGTTTGTGACGACATTATTCATTCCGCTGCTCATCCTGCTGGCCACGCACGGAGTCCTGCGTATTCCATTGCTAGAGTCCCAGGGCACCGTCATCATCCTCTTTTTCATCTGGATCACCTCGTCGCAAGCGATCTTGACGTTGACACGACTTCGTGCCGTGGCTTCGTGGAAAGTGTCGGTTATCATGTTGCTGACACTCCTCTTCATCGTGTTCGTCTATCTGTTCGCCGTTGAGTCGTTCACCGCATTTCTCTACCCCAACCCAGAAGAAGCGGCGTCGTATTTCAAGGCCGCCGGTCTCCCGGACTGGCTCTTCGATCTCATGGTCGTGATGGCCGCGCTCATGACGGTCTTGGGCTGGACCTACCTGTACATGCGTGCCCACGGCCGGACGGTCTGGATGCCGGCCTGGATCGAAGGCCTAAGGATTCGACTCTATACGGTATTCCTGAATCGGATCTATGCCGATGAACTGTATCAGCTGATCGGCTCGATGACCGCGCAACTGGTCCATCGGATCGACAAGGTGGAACGCGGGTGGTCCCGATGACGGAACTGTTCCTACCATGGATGGTGGCCGGAATTCCGTTCGCGGGTGCATTCGTCTGTCTGGCCGTGTGGTCTGATCCCTACCGTGTGAAGATGTTTGCGACCATCTCGTCTGTCATCAGCCTTGCGGCGATCGCTGGAGTCGCCAACCGGTTTCCAGCTCCGCCCGATGGTCTCTTGCCGCTCTATTTATTGCCGATCGCGGCCGTGGTGTCCACATTGGGTCAGCCGGTTCATGAGAACCATCGGCTTTCCTGGACCATGACCTTGGTCTTTCTGGGATTGGGAATGGGCGTGCTCACCGCCGGGCATCCGTTCGGACTGCTGTGCCTGGTCTCGCTCATGTTGATCATCATGTTCCTCCTCTATCGTCACCACACCACGCTCTGGCCCATCTCCTGGTGGGGCATCGGCTCCTTCGGGGCTGGCGTCGTCGGCGCAGGCCTGTCTCTTGCGGCTGGACCACCCATCTCATCGGTGGCCTCCTTGGCCACCTGTGCCGTTCTGTTGCCGCTCATGCCCTTTCATGACGGGTACCTCACGGCGCTGACCAGACTACCGGGGAGCTTGCCGCCGTTCATTGTGTTGCTGTTGCCGGTTCTGGGCCTTCACGGACTGGCGACAGCCATGCCGACGATGCCGAATGAATTCGTGGCGGTCGTCAGCCTCTTGGCACTTGCCAGCTCGCTGTACGGTGCGATCAAGGCGTTGGCCCAGTCGCGAGTCCGTCTGTTGGTGGGCTATGGCAGCGTCTCGTTCTTTTCGATCCTCTGGTGGTTTGTGGCCGGAGCCCACACGGCATCGCCGCGCGCGACCGTGCTGGCCGGAGCAGTCGGCCTCGCCACCGGCGGGCTGTTGGTTGCCTGGCAGGTTATCCGCACGAGATACGGCGACGATGTGGACCCGCAGTCCATCCGTGGCCTGGCGGCGGCGATGCCGAAATATGCGGTCCTGTTTTCTCTGTTGGGCCTTGCCGCGATGGGGATTCCGCCCTTCGGAGTATTCGCGGGATTCATGGGGTTGCTGCTGACGGCCCCTCCCTCTTCAACGATCGGCCTGTTCATCGCGCTCGCGGCCTGGCTTGCCGCTTCGTGGTACATCATGCAGATGGTGCAACAGTTGCTCTTCGGGGCTCGCCGGCCAGATTTACGCTATGCAGATCTCCGGCATCCGGAATTTACTTCACTGTTGATCGTGGTGCTGGTTCTGCTGGTGCTTGGCTTGGCCCCGACCAGCTGGTATGCCTCGAATCAGGTTCCGAATAAGACTGCCGGCATGGAGCGACCCCTCGCATGGACCCGCTAAAGCACGCCACTGACATTGAATCCCGGCGAATGGAATTGCGAGGCGTCGTTCTCCTTGCAGGGGAAGTCATTGCGCAATACTGGCCGATGCGGACCTTCGTCCACCACAATCCATTGCACAGCATCGAATACTTGCCATTCGAAGACGCCGTCAAGCGCGGGAAGCAGTTTATGGGCGGCAACGGCTATCTTCCCAGCCATCTGTATCGGGAGTATCTCAAGGCCGGTCGAATCCGGCCACCTCATCTCGCGGATGCACTCAAATCGCGCATCATCGACAAGCATGTGACCATCGGAGCGCACACCATCACGCATGGCTCAGTCTTGCATGCCTGTCTGGCTGAGGGACTTTGTGCTCCGGCCATGGAACCGCTTGACGATCAGCTCGAAGATCCCGACCGGCCACTGATCGACGCACTCGCCCATAAGCTGGAGTGCGTACTTCTTCCGTTTTCACTGAATGATCGAATCTGCAAAGTCGTGGATGAGAGCCAAGCTGCGCTTTGCAGATGGCTCACCCTTTCGCACTGGTGCGACGACACGCTCGGCACACAGATCGTCCAGCAGATCAACGAGCAAATGATCAAGTGGTGCGGCGCCTTCCTGGACGAGGGCCATGCCACGTGGGTCATGCCTGGACGTGAAAAGGGGTTGTATGCGGCCTGGAAGGCCATGGCCGCCCATGAATGGTCTCCCTGTGGAATCAAAGACAGTTGTCGGAAGATTGCGCAGTTGCCGGACTATCCGGAAGACGCGTGCCTCGAAAGCCTGGATGCACTGGGGATTCCTGCCGAACTGCTACAAGATTACTTATCGTTACAATTGACGGCGCTGCCCGGCTGGGCCGGCTTTATCAAATGGCGAGGTGAAGAGCGTGATTATCCTTGGCAGCAAGCCAATCCCGTGGGTCTCGTCAAGTTCCTGGCCATTCGACTCTGGTATGCGCAGGAACTCGTGCAGGCAGCCTGTCAGGACTATCTAGGTATTCAAGGTCGATTCGACGCCATCTCTGCCTACATGCGGGACTATCCGGAAGAATATTAATTTTGA
>CAZNBG010000269.1:0-4776 GCA_964570915.1 uncultured Nitrospira sp.
TTCTTCCCCATAAAGCCCGAACCGTGACACAATAACAGTTTGCTCTTTCTCAGGCAACTCACTCACCCAGGCCATCAGCTCTGTCCTTCGACGCACCCCATCAGCAGTCTCGTCGGGTGACAGCCCAACCGGATCCTCAATCACATCGCGAAGGAAGGTGTCGGTACGGTCGTTGAGCGGGCTATCGAGCGAACAGGTGGTCCGTACCAACTGCTTCAAGTCCAAGACTTCTTCTTCCGATGTCTTCATCTTTGCGGCGACCTCCGCCGCTCTCGGCTCTCGTCCCAGCTCCTGTACCAGTTGTTCGGCACGATTCAAATACCGATTCAGGCGCTCCACGACGTGTACCGGCAGGCGCACCAGCTTCCCTTGATTGATAATCGCCCGTTCGATGTACTGCCTGATCCACCAGGAAGCATAGGTGCTAAACCGAAACCCACGCTTGTAATTAAATTTTTCGACCGCCTTAATCAGGCCCAAATTCCCTTCTTCGACAATATCGGAAAACGGAAATCCTCGATGCATGTAGCGCTTTCCGATACTGATTACAAGCCGCAAATTTGATTCGATCATCTGTTGACGGGCTTGCTCATCGCCAGCCATGACCCGTTTCCCAAGCTGCTGTTCTTGCTTAAATGTAAGCAGCGTCGATCGGCGGACTTCTCGCAGGTAACTTTTTAGCGTATCAAGTCCCTCTGATCGGCCTGTGTCTCCCTCGCTCTGGTCCGGCACATTCCCGGCTTCTGAGACACCCAGATCGTCGACGGTTTGTCTCCGAGCTTCACTCGACCCCGACTCGTCATCGTGCTGCCGACTCATGATCCCTCGTGACCTAATACCATATGCTGAAATGTGAATGCCGCCCGGTCGCCGCACTCCACTCCGTCTCAATCTTCGTCACTCGCGCGGCGGGAGGGCCGATTCGCAATTCACGTATCAACGCTTCGATCACCGACTTCTGCCCTTCGACTTCGATCTCCACCCGGCCATCGTCGAGATTACGGACACCGCCCGACAGTTCATGTCCTCGTGCGGCTCTTGACGCAAACGCCCGGAACCCGACACCCTGCACACGACCATACACGAGAATGTGTGCCCGAACGGGAGGGTCATCGGCTGATTGAATCATGTGGCTCTACCAAGGGCATGAGCGCTTCCAGCTCTTCGCTGGCCCGTCCAGCGGATATTCTCACACCTCTTCGGATGCGTCACGTGTTTTACAATTTCTACGCGCGAGTCTTCGCGTCACGCTTGCGTTCAAAGACGATATGGCCATCGTGGCGAAACGACGATACATGGCGACGCGGGCTCGCTTTGATTCCGTAAAGAGATGATGGATTAGTAACGGTGGCTCATCGGCGCCTCGATAGGATGCGGAGGTGAGTAGCGCCGGCTCATACGAAATGCGGTTTGGTTTCGAAAACGAGAGATTGGGTGGATCTTTCCGCTGGCCGCCGCAGCGATGCATAGCATCATTGACCACCGGTACGAGCAAGCCCTCTAGGTCAGCGAGAAGATTTGACTTCGGCCCGATGCCTAGGCACTTACGGCTTCTATCCCGTCGCTGCAGTGGAAGAAATAGGCTCCGGGTCGCGCACGAAACGGAAACTCACGAGAGGGATGTATCCGCGCGCAACTGTGACCATACAACGATGACTAGCACGCGGCACGAGTAAGTTTGGTTTGGTCGGGGCGAGAGGATTTGAACCTCCGACCCCTGCGTCCCGAACGCAGTGCGCTACCGGGCTGCGCTACGCCCCGACCTCGATGACCTGTTGAAAACAAGGTTCTGATTTTCTTACAGGATGGGAGTGAAATGCAACCCGTGCGCTTCGGCCACAGCCTGGCAGGTCACTTTCCCATCCATCACATTCACGCCACGAGCCAGCCCGAGATCCGAACGAATGGCTCGGTCGACACCGTCAGCGGCGAGGCGCACTATATAAGGCAGAGTCGCATTGGTCAAGGCAAAGGTCGCGGTTCTGGGTACAATGCCGGGCATGTTCGTCACGCAATAATGTGTCACACCGTTCACCACGTAGACTGGTTCGGAGTGAGTCGTTGGCCTTGTCGTTTCAAAACACCCCCCCTGATCGACTGCAATATCAACGATCACAGCTCCAGGTTTCATCCGTGCAACCATTGCTCGGCTCACAACCTTCGGCGCACGTGCACCATGCACGAGTATGGCACCAACAACCACATCCCCTTCCGCCACCATGTCCCCGACGACAGCCTGCGTTGAGATACGGGTAGTAATTCGGCCTCCATAGAGATCATCCAGCTCTTGCAGGCGTTGGACATTCACGTCGAGTACGGTCACTTGCGCCCCCATGCCGACAGCAATGCGTACCGCCGACGTTCCGGCGACCCCTGCTCCGAGCACCACAACCTTTCCCGGCTCGACTCCAGGCACACCACTCAACAGCACCCCCCGGCCTCCATATGATCGTTCCAAATACTGTGCTCCGATTTGTACTGCCAGCCGACCCGCAATTTCACTCATCGGCTTTAGCATCGGCAAGCTGCCGTCTGCAGCTTCAACCGTCTCACGAGCGACCGCCGTAATCCTCGTTGCCATCAAGACTTTCGTCAGTTCCGGAAGGGCCGCCAGATGCAGATAGGTAAACAACACTTGTCCCGATCGGAAGAGCGAACATTCGGAGAGGAGCGGTTCTTTGACCTTCACTATCATATCTGCCCGTTCGAACACCTCGTTCTTGGAACGAGCGATCATTGCGCCGGCCTTACGGTACTCGTCATCGCTAAATCCACTCCCTTGCCCGGCGGATGGCTCAACCCACACGTCATGTCCGCTCTGGTGCAAGGCCGCTGCAGCGTCTGGCGTAAGACTGACACGATGCTCTTGATCTTTAATCTCTTTTGGAATGCCGATGATCATCACGCTTCCCCTCCCGACTATGCGCCATCGAGACTCAAGCCATTATACCTTGTGACAGCGCGACACGCTTCGTCCCATGCCTTCCGGCCCGTGGACAGTCCGGAAAGCCTTGTTGTAAGATGAGGCTTTGGGCGTCGCCTATGGAGGGTGGACATGGACTCTTGGAACGAACCGTGTCAGGCTTGCGGATCCGCTGGACAGCCGCTCACAAAGTTTTCGCTGGGGATGGATTTTTTCGGCCGCCCCTACGATCGTCTATCGCCGTTAGCGGATCAAAATCCGAAATGGTATTGCGCCCCATGTTCAATGCACAAGAATTTGCAGCGGGACTTTCGCGATATCCGCACCGAATTCGAAAAACTACGCGCCGACCAAGGGTCGGAGCTTTCAAGAGGCGACGAGTTCCGCCGAGCCTCGTTGCGGTTACAAGAAATTAGAACCATCTTGAGCGCGCCCCAACAACACTCTCCGTTCTTAAACGGTCACGACGTCACGCTCCTGATGGAACGGCTTAACACCCTCACCATGCCGGTATAATCGGCTGTCTTATGCCATCGTTTCAACGACATATCTTTGTGTGTACCAACCAGCGTCCGAAGGACGATCCGCGTGGTTGTTGCGCAAATTTGGGCTCGGAAAAACTTCACGCACATTTCAAGAGCGAAACCAAGCGATTGAATATCAAAGGTCTCGTTCGTGCCAATAAGGCCGGCTGCCTGGACCATTGCGAACTCGGCCCCAGTGTGGTGGTCTATCCCGAGGGAGTGTGGTACTGGGTCGGCACAGAAGCAGACGTCACAGAGATCATGGAACGGCATGTCATGAAGGGGGAAATCGTAACCCGATTGCTCATGCCCGATCATCCGGTTCCAGAACAGTTGGCACCCCTCACGAGGCTCTAGCACTCTCCTGCTGCACCTCCATGCCGACCGAAGACAAATGGAAGGCCAACATGGAAAAAGTGGCCTTTGCTCGGCAGTTTCCCGGGTTGATGCTGAGCTGGAACACCTGCGAAGGCAAGACGATTCGTGCCATCATTCCGGTGACAGGCAAACCAGGCGCCGTCGTGATCGTGTTTACCGACGCATCCTTCACGATCGTCCCACCGCTCACACCGGAACCCTGGGCGATCGGACAGGCCCTCGTCGATGCTCGCGCCCTCCTTGAACCGGCCCACCAAGCGGCTTTTGCCGAGTACGATCGATTGGTCAGGAAGGACAAGGACGCGCTCAGAACCGCCCGGCTGGAAAAGATTCTGGGTGCCATTCACAATAATCTGGAAGGGATTCCTGAGCTCAAAGATCGGCTCAAAGAACTCGTAAAGGAATGGAAGTGAGCAACCTACCGAAGAAAAACATGTTCGAGATCTTCTCGCAAGGTCTCTTTGAAGGAGTCACGCCCATGTTGGTCATTCGTGATCACCTCGTCCGCCATCCCGACCGCTGCACTCACCAGGCCGTATGCGTACCGATCTGCCCCACCGGCGCGTGGCTCTCCACGCCACCCTACAAATTCGACCCATCGCGCTGCCTCGAAAGCTGCCGACTCTGCCTGGACGCCTGCCCATCGCAGGCCATCTACGCGGTCTTCAAGAAGGGTGATAAATTGCTGGAACCACAGAAGAAGACAGGGTAGTCCGGATACTTCTCGTGCTCGCGCGCCGTGGCACGCGTTCACGCAATCTGTTTCCGCAAATGCCCCCATAACGCGGTCCCGGCGTATCCGCACGCAACGGTACCCGTCGTCATGGCCATGATTTGATAGACCTTGCTGCGTGGGATCTTGACTTTGACCGCGGGATCCAACAGATTGGGAGAATTCATTACGAGCTTTAGCGATTCTCCGGCAGAGAGGATCGGCCCAATAAAGGGCCC
>CAZNBG010000270.1:0-4767 GCA_964570915.1 uncultured Nitrospira sp.
CGTCCGGTCGAGGGCTTCACATGGAATCCAAGCGCTCCACCATTCAGTGTCGCCACCACATTGGAATCTCGTGCAATCGCCCCGCTCGATAACACTCCCAATGTGGCCCGGACCTTCGAAAAAAAGGTTTCGTCGATCAAGGATGGAATTTCAAGACGATAGGCTGTCCCTCGCACGTCATTCAGTTCCTCAAACACGATCTTCAGGTCATCGATGCCGACGGCGCTATTCCAATCAATCGGAGTATGGCCATGGTCCGACATCAGTACGAAGAGGGTGCGCTGCATGACAGCCTGATTCCGTAATCCTTCCCATCGAATCGGATCGATTGACATCATCCCGGACCCTGTCGAGGCGTGGTGCTGCTTGGTGATTGCAGGATCGCCTGCGATGAATTTGGTAATGAGGTCATCAAGGTGGTGAAGATATTCTAAGCGGGCCTCCTCCGGATCCGCAGGCGAGAGATGCTCGGCATGGTCCAATCCGGCAAAATAGATCGTTGTGACGCTCGGAAGCCGCAGCGCTTCTGTCTTCCCCGCGCCATTAAATTTGTGGATCGCGTTGACGGCCTCCCATAACGCGTTTTCGTCAACGACCCGACTTCGGTTCTGGGTATAACTCAGGAGGGTGTCCAAATCCGCCGGGATCGCTCCTGACCCACTGCCACGGGTGAGCATGTGATGCACGACAATGCTTTGTCCGCCGTGTTGGTCGATATACTCGTAAAGGGTTTTTACCTGAGTATTTATATCGTTGGAGAGGAAGTCTTCCGCCAGTTGCACCTTCACGGCATCCAGATGATACTCGGTGTAGTACCGCGCAACGGCGCGATCTCTAAAAAACACGCTATTTCCTGTAATGCCATGTGCGCCGGGCAATACCCCGGTAAATGCCGAGGCCCAGGCGGGGTAGGTGTAAGAAGGGAAGACCGTGGTAGGGTGTTGGACAGCCACGCCCTTAGTGAAGACCACTTCATCCGACTCAGCTCGTACACCAAACAGATCGTGCAGTCCCCCCGCTTTTCTGGAAGCATTATGCGCGAGATATTTGACGAGAGTCTTGTATTCGAGCCCATCTATCGCGAAGATCACGACATGTTCAATCGGATGGCCATTCAACATGCCGTGGAACCCCGTCGGGGTCGGGGGGGCGGCTGGCGCCGGGAGAAGGCGTTTACAGCCTGGGAGCTCAAGAAGTACCGAGACAAGCAAGAGACCTGACAAAATATATGCGGCGACGGTTCTGCAATTGCTGGAAAACGGACAACGTTCTCTGACTCTCATCGGACCCCCCATATGCCGGGCGAATTGAGGTGGGCATTGTATCAAGGCAGGGGCCGAATATGCCGCTTGGATTTGAAAGAACGTGAGCTATGAGGTCACCCACTATGATCGTAAGACCACCCATAGGTGACCCCACCTGTGAAGTGAAAGGCCATGAAGGAGATTATTTGATTTCGTGTACCTTCCCGGTCACGGCATCCACATAGACTTTGTACGTAGATTTCCCCTCCACGATCTCAATCTTATAGACGACACGACCGTCGTCTTTCCCGATATTCGCTTCAACCGTTTTGCCAGGACGGGCCTGCTCCGCAGTTTTAATTGCCTCGACCATGCTCACAGTGGATTTGTTACTCAGCTCTCGATCGCTTTCGAAGAGCGCCCAGGCCGGCATCACGGTCCCACTCAGCGTCAGCATCATTCCGATCAACAGACTTATCTTTTTCATCGGGGTCACTCCTTGGTTAAAGATTATCTTCGCTGAATTCTTCGCTGTGTCTTCTAAACCCGCTATTCCTTGCCGTGGTGTTCGATATGCTGCTCACGCCTTCCGACACATGGTGCGTGGCATGCGTCTGATGCCCATGCGCGAGGTGGGCATGATGCGCCGCAGCCTCGTGATGTTCGGCGGCTCTCTCATGAAGTTCCGGTGCCTGTTTCGACATGGAATGCCCCTTCGAATGCCCCTTCCTGTTGAGATGAGTGATTGGCTGCAAACGGTAGATTCGCATTACCCACTGTTAGTTGCTTCCATGACGGCGCCATTGGTTTTCAGGGGAATGGGTGGTGTCCCCGTGGCGAGGCTCCTAAGTTCCGCATGCTGTCGGGCTTGAATGGCTAAGTGCTCGTAGAGTGCTTGCATTTTCTCTAAATCTTCCTGCGATGACTTCTCCAAATCCAGCAGGGCATTATGTGCACCCTTCGTGCAGCGAATGACTTCGGCCAGCTTCAATTGAATCGCCGCGTTATCACGATTTTGTGTGTTCTGAATCAGGAATACCATCAGGAACGTCACAATGGTCGTGACGGTATTGATCACCAATTCCCAGGTGTCGCTAAAATGGAAAAATGGGCCGGTGATTGCCCAGATGAGGACCATTGCTGCGGCAATGCCGAAAGCACCGGCGGTACCAAGTAAACGAGCGGCAGTGCTTGCCGCCCGGTTAAATACGCTGGCTTGTTTACTAAGGGATGCTAGGTCTTCCATGTGCAAAGTATGGTCGAAAAGAGCCACTCGATGCACTAGGCAATGCCCCTGTTACGGATGTCCTACGAGTTTACCGTGCACTATGCAGTGTCGCTCTGAGGAGGCTTGGCGTAGGTTCACCAACAAACTGGATGTTTCGTCAGATCTGATGAGACTCGTCCTATCTCGTCGCCTTCTTCCGCCTATGTATTGTCCCAGTATAGAACTCCCTGAGGCGAAGCTACGGTAGAACCACCAAGTACAGAGAGGCGAAGGCTCATCAACCAAATACCAAAGAAGAGGACAATATGACAATTCGTCACACGTGCGTATTTCTGGTGATGGCAAGTGGACTGTTGATATGGACGGGGGGAACGGTCTTCGCCGAGCAATCCATGACTGGCGACCAACATCGCTCCGATCAATCCAAAGGGGATAAGCCTGGCAGTGCTGGCGGGGACTCTTTGAAGTCAGGTCAATCGGTCAAGACAGGAGTGGAGACCTATGGTCAAACCGGCGCACCCAAAGCGGGCGGCGAAGCGACTCTAGACGGATCGGGACGGATGCCCGATTCGAGTACGACAAATTGTCCGACATGGGCTCAGGTGCAGGCAGCATGGGGTCTGGCGGAGCTGGTGGTAAGTAATCTAGTTGGGTTAACTGGGTCCGAGGAAAGAGTCGTCTAGACTAAGTCTCCGACTCCTTTCATCTTTCTGCACCGGTCAATTTGGTATTTTGCCTTGCTTTCGCCACGCCCACGGCGGGACCAGCTGACGGTTAGTCAATAGTCCACTCTTCGATAGCGGTGCCTCATGCTCCAACCCTACAAGTACCGTATCGCTTGGCGCATATATCTGGATCACCAATAGTAACGACCTTATAATTCTGTTACAGATTCGGTTTCGATGGTTGTGCAAGGCCGTGACCGAGATGCCATGTGCAGCGAGCGCCTTCGTGACCCGATCCACATCATCGCGATCCATCACAAAGTCGCCAGTCGCGGCCACCTTGCTTCCTCCACTTGATTGAAAATTGAGCGCGGTCGCCATGCCCATACTCGGAGGCAGCGGTGTTCCATGCCTTTTCATGGACTCTGGTCTCGGCACCGAGACGTGCAATACGCCATTTTTGAGTTTCCCCGTCTTGCCGAGTGCCTTTTCAATGATCCCGACATCGAAATCATGCTCTTCACTGGCAGGGCTCATCGCCGTTGGGGTCGCTTTGGCCGGTTGAGATTCCATCGGCGTACCCGTGAGACGTAAGGCCTCCTTCACAGACATGGCCATTTTCCCTGCATCACCTTTTCCCGCAATGTGGAGAAACATGAGTTTGGGCGTCTCGCCGATCAGATGGTTATGGAGCGCACTCACCTGAATGCCTTCTTTTCGGAGTTGGCTAAACACGACACCGACCTCTTGTTGGGTCAATACCAAATCTCCGTCCAAAACCGCGTCATGTCCAGCCTGCTTAAACGCGATCCAGCTACCGAGGGCAAAGCCGGGTTTCAGTTCGACTCCATTCAGAAAGACTGACAAATCCTTGCGCGGCAGTGAGACCTTATACACCTCATCCTTCAGCTCGCCGGGTTTGCCGAAGGCTTGCTCAATCGCTTTGGTATCGAGGCTGCCAGCCGCTGCTTCGCCTTCAACGGGCGCTGCGAACAAAACACCATCCCCACCAGGCCTATGGTAACCATTATGCGGTTCATGGTGCCCTCCAACTTTTTGTATTGCTCTATTCTTATTCTGCCACCTCGTAACAGGTCGCATAGCGGGGGACATCACTAGGCACCGTCGCTATTGATACTGGGACTACTGGAACTCCTCTAACTGTAGATCATCAAAATGCGTGACCGCGTCAGACTTCGTCCATAGCCCAATCCGTCCTTTCCTCAACGTTTGGTCGCACAGTTTAAATACTGGCCGCTCATCGAAGAATACGTGGATGTTGCAACCCTCCATCCGCACGCGCAGCTGATGCCAGCGGCGCACATCAATGACATGATCGAAGTTCTGGATCATGTGCCGTATCCCGTTCACGACTCGATACATGCGTATGTTCTGTTCCAGAGGATTGGCCCGGGCCAGATAGTAATTCCGGTCATCGGTCGCACGCCAAATAAGGCCGCCTCCCATATCAGCCTTTCCATCAATGGGCAGAATCTTCACACTGAGATCTAGGTTCTCTGATTCCGTGCCTTGGATCAGCACCAGTTTGTACGCATGTTCAGCTCCCTTCCCTTGGAGCTGAGCCAAGACATGAGGTGGACTCGTAGCCTTGTCAGTTGCAATCACTTGC
>CAZNBG010000271.1:0-4753 GCA_964570915.1 uncultured Nitrospira sp.
GGTGTGACTGTTACAATGGTGCTCAGGTTTTTCGCACGAACTTGTCCACGCTCCGATCGACGGTCAGTCCGGCGTAAATGTCGCCGCGCGAGTCTACCCCGACGCCGTGGACATGGCGGCTTTCCATGCGCGCGAGCACCGTTCCGTTGGCGTCCCGGACGGTGACATACGCGGGGTTGCCGCCGTCTTCCTGCTCCGCGATGGTGAACGTGCCGTCCTTGCCGCGCGTGATATCATTGGGTCCACCCATGCCGGTCCATTTGCCGAAGAAGCCTCCCTCTGGCGAGAAAATCCGAATGCGCTTGTTCGGCCGATCGGCCACGTAGGGCTTGCCCTCAGGGTCCGTGCGGATGCGTGGCGGGGGGTGGAACCCGGGGGACCTGGTTTCGGTCCAAATGCTCAGCGGGGAAGGCTGGGCAAGCCATTCCGAACATATTCAAAGTGGCCCCCACCGGCTATCCTGTTGCTGAGAGGACCTCTGAGTCATGACCGTGCCTATCGTGTGCTTTGTCGGCAAGTCGAACAGTGGCAAGACCACCTTCATTGAACGCATCATTCCCGAACTCGTTCGTGCTGGGTACAAGATCGCCACGGTGAAACATGCCGGGCACGGCTTCGATCTCGACACAGAAGGCAAGGACAGTTGGCGCCACAAGCAGGCAGGTGCCAGCAGTGTCGTCATCCTTTCCAAAGGCAGTATGGCGATGTTCGCCGACGTCTCGGATCAACTAAAGCCCGAAGATGTGCGCGCGCGTTTTCTGGACGACACCTATGATCTGATCATTGTTGAGGGCTGGAAACACGAAGGCTATCCGAAGATCGTCATCATTCGCGAGCAAGTCGGCGAAATTCCGATCTCACCGGAGGGCCTCCTGGCCGTGGTGTCGGACAAGCCAATCGATTTGCACGTCCCGCGATTCGACCTCAATGACGTGCCGGCAGTGGCTGGGCTCATTATGAAGCACTTTCCTCTGCGACGTGATCGCTCGGAGCATGAGCTGGACATCTAGCGGGATGCTGAAGAAGGTCTCCAGCTTCGTTCTCGCCTCGAGCCGCATACCGATGAAAGGGCGAAGGGTTCTTTTTTGACGGCTAGAGCAACCGTCATACTGGCCCTAGCGGCCGGAGCCATTGCGCTCGGCGGGGCGGCCATTCCGCTCACGAATCACCCGAAATTCTGTGCAAGTTGCCACAACATCGCCCCTTCCTATGACAGTTGGGTCAAGTCCTCGCACAAGGAGGTGACCTGTGTCACCTGCCATGTCAGGCCTAGCGTTCAAGGATGGCTGGAAGACAAGGCCTGGTCGGGGACGAAAGATGTCGCCATCTACCTATTCGGTACACCGACCGATGCTCCTAACCTGAAAGCGAAGGTGGATTCCGACATCTGTTTGAGCTGTCATCAGCATGTCCTTCGGACATCCGAAGTGGCGCCTCGAGATCTGCCCTCTCCGGTCAAGGAGGTGGGACTGGTCATGAGTCATCGAAAGCACATGGAGGCGTTTAGAGCCCGAAGCCAGAGTGAGGGTTGTACGACGTGCCATGCCGGTGTGGTGCACGATCAGCCGATTAAAGGCTATCCTATTGTCATTCCACGAGGGCATGTGTCCGCGGACAACAAGCCCTGGCACCCGGACTATCCGGACGGATCCTATCTGCACACGAGAGCCCTCAACGACTGTTTCCGCTGCCATGACGGCAAAGCGCAACATGAAGGCAGAGTGTTGGATCGGAAATGCGAGACGTGCCACCTGCCGGATAAGATTAAGGACTTTCTTTCCTTTTAAGAGAATATCCATCCGACTATGACCACGTCTGTCCTGGAAGTTCGTCACCTTCAAAAACGCTTCGGTGATTTCACCGCTGTCGACGGAGTGTCCTTTTCTATTAGGCCTGGAGAGATACTGGGGTTGCTCGGCCCGAACGGCGCAGGCAAGACGACGACAATCCATATGTTGTTGGGGCTGATCACGCCCACGTCAGGATCCATCCAGGTTTTCGGATTGGATCTTGAAACCCATCGCGAACAGATTCTCCAACAGGTAAATTTCTCCTCCACCTATATCTCTATGCCGCTGGCTCTCACGGTGGAAGAGAATCTCCGGGTCGTCGCCCGGCTGTATGGACTTTCAGATATCAAACGGCGTGTCGACGAGATCGTCAAGAAGCTGGAGATGGAAGAGTTTCGCCAGAAGGTCACGAGAAAGCTGTCCTCCGGCCAGATGACGAGGTTGACACTCGCCAAGGCCATTCTCACCGAGCCGAAGATCTTGTTCCTCGACGAACCGACAGCCAGTCTGGATCCGGACATTGCCCACAAGATTCGCGCCTTACTGAAAGAAGAACGACGATCGGCCGGCCTCAGCATTCTCTACACGTCGCACAACATGCGCGAGATGGAAGAAATGTCGGATCGCATTATCTTCCTCCAACGAGGAAAAATCGTTGCGGAAGGCACGGCACAGGATATTATTGCGCGGTTCGGCCAGGCCGACCTGGAAGAGGTGTTTCTTAAGATTGCCCGGGAATCTCGTTAACCATACGCTCTGAGAGAGAAATGGATCTGCTCGAGTTTGGCACAGGCGCGGTCATCGGAGGCTTGAGCCTAAGCGCATCCTGGGGTTTATTCTGGTTAGCCGTGGGACTGACGGGATTCTCGCGCGGCACCTGCGGGTGGCGAGTGTTGCTGAACAGCATCGCGGTGGGCCTCGCACCACTGCTTTTGGGCTGGGCAATCTTCTGGATAAGAGGCGCCGGACCGTGGGGCGTATCGTTTGTCGCCGGTTTACCACTCCTGCCACTGGCGTTAATCGCTCTGGGATTGCGTTCGGCTTCGGATGGACGCCGAGCCGGGACCCATATGATCGAAGGAGCGCGGCATCTGATGGATGAGCTGCTCGGGAAACATCATGAGTGCGGGGGCTGTGGACATGACCACGCGCCACGCGGATCAGGGGAGTCTGGATGAAAGTCCATCGCATCGCGGCGCTCATCTCGCGGCATCTGTACCTCTATCGGCGAAGCCTGCCAAGAATCATGGAAATTTTCTATTGGCCATTTTTGGATTTAGTCATTTGGGGATTTATCACGCTGTACTTGGCGAAGTATCAACCCCAAGTACCTGGATTCGTGACCTTCTTTCTCGGTGCCTTGATTCTTTGGGACATGCTGTTTCGCTCTCAGCAGGGAATTACGATTTCGTTTCTTGAGGAACTATGGGCCAGAAATCTCATGAATCTGTTCGCTAGCCCCCTGACGCCTGGTGAGTTCCTTGCCGCGACGATCGTCATGAGCATTTTTAAAGTCACGTGCGTATCGCTCGTCATGGGACTCTGTGCCTGGTTTTTTTACGGCTACAATGTGTTGGTCATGGGTTTGTGGCTGCTGCCGTTCATTTTGAACCTGGTGATTACCGGTTGGGTGATCGGTGTCTTGACGACTTCACTGATCATGCGGTTCGGTCAGGAAGCGGAGATACTGGCCTGGAGCTTGGTCTTTTTATTTCAGCCGATTTCCTGCGTGTTCTACCCGCTCGAGGTGTTGCCAATCTGGCTTCAGGCTGTGGCCTGGATCAATCCTGCTGCCCATGTGTTCGAAGGGATGCGGGGTGTCCTGAATGGGAGCGCTTCACCTCTGTTGCATCTGGCCTGGGCAGGCAGCCTCAACGGGATCTTACTGATTGCGATGACCGCGCTGTTCTATAAGACCTTCGCGTACTGCAAGATTCAGGGTTCTCTCGTGCGGGTTGGGGAGTGAGCGGGTACAAAAGTAAGCAGTATCATTAGGTTGTAATCCACCATCCCCTATGTTAGTGTTGACATATCGTCGTACGGGCCTCGCGACGAAGCTGACTCAAAGAGTAGGCCCGCAACATCGATGTTGGCTTGTCCGGGATCTCGTCGGAAGTCAGACCTAAGTCGCCGCATTTCTCGCGTCTTCGGCCCGCTCCTTCCCCGTTCCTCGAGTTCAAGACAATGTCATTATTAAAGGAGGAACCCAACATGGGTTCGAAGATTTACGTCGGTGGGTTGCCCTATTCGGCGACCGAGCAACAGTTGAGCGATTTGTTTGGGGCACATGGCGCAGTTGCCTCTGCGCGAATCATCACAGACAAGTTCACGGGACAGTCCCGCGGATTTGGCTTTGTGGAGATGTCCTCGGATTCTGAGGCGCAGGCAGCGATTACAGCGCTCAACGGCTCGGACATGGGTGGCCGGACGTTGACGGTCAATGAAGCGCGTCCCCAAGAGCCACGTTCCGGTGGCGGACGCGGTGGATTCGGTGGCGGCGGTGGACGCGGTCCAGGCGGAAAGCGCGATCGCTGGTAAGCGAAGCAAGACCGGAAGTTTGAACAGGGGGTGCCATCATCGCGATGGCACTCCCTGTGTTTTTGTCCAACAGACGTGCGCTCAGACCATCGAGATCAATCAAACCACTCGTCTGCTCCCTTCACACCACCGGTGCGTTCCTTTTGCATTGACTCAACCGTGGGAGGGGGGGCTTGAAGGGTATCATGGGCCAGTTTTACAAGCACCTGGGCTTCGAGAGGTTTTGTAATGAACGGCACGGACCCGCGGCTTATGCCATAGCCTTGCAATTCTTTGTCGATATTGGCCGACATGAGGATAACGTGAAGGTCGGCTCGCATACCAAGCGCGCGGACGGCAAGTTCATGCCCGTGGACATGGGGAAACTCATTGTCGCCTGACGCAAAGGAGAAATCCTGAGGCTGCAACACCAGGTCGGGGTACAA
>CAZNBG010000272.1:0-4740 GCA_964570915.1 uncultured Nitrospira sp.
CGTGCGCGGCGCGTTTCATCCCGCACCGGAGGACGGCGTGCGCGGACTGGCGGATTGCCGCGCGGCCCCCCCGGTCCTCCCCGTGCGCGCATCCCGCAAAGCCGCGTTGGGATCGCTTCCCCGCCGCTGTGCCAAAGCTCTGACACCCGTAGTCCTGAGTTACAGCGAGATGCCGTACTGATAGAACTCGTCTCTTTGCCACCCCAACGCTTCATAGAGCCGTCGCGCCGAAGTGTTCGTGATAGCCATCGCTAGTACCACACGAACCACACCGGCCGCACAAGCAGTATCGACAACTGATTTGAGCAACACAGTTCCGATACCTCTTTGCCATACATGAGACGCAACAAACACGTCGCTAAGCAGATACATCGGGACTACGAGGATCGATGAAAAGGTCGGGTACTGTTGCGCAAAGCCCGCCGCGCTCCCGGCATGGTCTTCGGCGATGAGGAATACTGATTCATTGCGAACAGACGATCACTCAAAAATTGCCGAGCAACAAAGATATCCGCCTGCTGTCCTTAGAACTGACGATTGTCGTTAAGCCGCGGAACGAGTTGATCGACAGTGTGAGGCGTTGCTCGGCGAATGGGGTGGGTCATGAGCACGTTGCGATAGAATTGTCGCCTCTCTTTTACGATGTCGACTCGTTTCTTTCTCTCCAGCGGGCGGTCTTGTAGTCTTCCCTCTGCGCGCATTGAGCGAGCACCGCCCGCATTCCCCCTCACCCCATCACCGGCGACCCGTGATGATGGATCATCAGCCACTCATTGCCGATGAGTTCGTAAAGGTTTGTGGCAAGCACCTTGACTTGTTGCGGTTCATCCGATTGTTGGGTAGTAAGATTCTCGACACAGATGACCCATGCCATATCGCCTGCCACCTGGACCATCACATCGGTGAGTTCAAACTTCATCGAGAAGGTGTTGTTGAAGATCAACACCCAGGAATCACGCACGGCGGGCCACCCGGAACGAATGGTCCAGCCAGGGTGAATACAGGTGACATATTCTTGATGCGTCCAGACCTCGTCCATCTTCGCAATGTCGAGACTCTCAAAGGCTTCGTAGAATTTCTGGTTGGTTTTAGTGACATCTTCGATGCGTTGTTTCAACACGGAACGCCTCTCAGTCAGCGAAGTCGTATCATACTGCAACCGGGTGGAGCACGGCGAGGACATTTCTCATGGATATCAGTGCGACAGTGAGCGACAAATTGACGAAAATTCGAACCGCATCGGCAGGCTTGGTAACAGGGCGGCTTATGCTCTACCGTCTAGCTCAGTCGGATGCTCTGGGTTGACAGCGCATGCCCCTGAGAAAAAAGCGATACACTAACCCCGTGATCAATGATCCATAAGCTCCCACCTTGTTAAGATGAGGACCTGCGTATCCGAGGAGAGCCAGGTAGCAAGCTGAGCATCGTGTATGTGGTTCTCCGCGGTTCCCACTGACACACTGGCGAGTCACCGGAAATACTTGCTACAGCGGGGCATTGCCCCCGGTGGATCTTTAGAGCTGCAAACTGCTCTTAGGTCCGCAACGATGCGGTTCTATGCACTGTAAAGACCACGAAGCAAGAGGGGCATCGCATCGACACAGCACTCGTCTGCACATCTCCGATCGTTAGAAATCGCCCTCGCCTTCGCTTCCGCTATTTCATTCACTCGACTCATTGGAACTCTCTGCATCAGTCCCCAAACAGATATCACAGGATGTGCCGCATAGAAAGAAGCGGCATCTATGTTCGATTGGTCTGGGGAGACTTATAAACAAGTCGTGAAGCGTAGTCAGCACTCCGCCAACCATCCTTCGAAGCTCCGGTTCCGTACAGCGCAGAGGGACCAGTCGCCGCCGCTGCCAGCCCCTGAGGGCAAAAGTCTTCCCCGATGTGGCATAGGGCTGTTGACACACCATGACCAGCTCTCTTCCCTGGTCGTCTTCAATAATGAATCCCTTTACATTCATAGTACATGCCTTTCTTTGTCAGAGGTCTGATTGCCTGCTCATAATGCTGAGCAATTTGCTATTTCCCTAGCTACCCTGCCGGAGCTGTCGGGACAGCTGGCACTGCTCAGAGCCCATGGCCGTTCCTTTCCGCTGTCCAAAAGATTGGTCTCTGTGAATTCCTGCTGCAAAGGAGGGAGACGAACCTTCATGGGAAACAATTTTTCGTCCAGCGAGTCCTTCTTGAGAACCCGCCTACTTTCTAAGTATGCCCCACTCGTGTTTCATGATCGTTGAGGAACGAATCAGAACCACAGCTCGCCGGTGATCACCATTGACTTAAAGAGAGCTCGGGTCAGCACGCGCCTTCATGGTTTATCTATTACCTCATGATCAATGCGTACAACAATATGCCTAGTTATTGAGAGACAACCTGTCAGAATAGCGCGAATAGGCCAATCGGGGAAACCCTTAGAGAGAGGCAGGAGACCTCCTGAGAAACCCTGGCAAGTTCACGGAACGATCGTCGAAATGTGGAGGATTTGAAAAGAAGATTAAGAGTAGGGCTGGATGAGTCCAACACGGATAGCGAAGCGGACGAGTCCCGGCACATCGTGAATTTCGAGCCGTTCCATCAGCTGCGATCGATGGGTTTCGACCGTTTTGACGCTCAAATTGAGATAGCTCGCAATTTCTTTTGTCGTGCGTCCTTCCGCGATGAGTTGCAGGATTTCGCGTTGGCGCATGCTGAGCTTGGCCAGCGGACCAGATGGGCCGTCGGACTTTCCCCGGTAAGCTTCGATGGCATACTTTGCGACCGCCGGAGTGAGGTATCGTTCGCCCTTACCCACGGTCCTGATGGCCAACTCCAGTTCGGCCAGTTCCGCACCCTTCAATAGATAGCCCGAGGCGCCGACCTGCAAGGCTTGCTGGAGATATTCTTCGTTGGCGTGCATCGACAGCAGAATCACTCGGGTGTTTGGGGATTCCTTGACGATCCTCGAGGTGGCATCAAGGCCATTCAATCCCGGCATCGCAATGTCCATAAGTACGAGATCAGGAGCATCCGTTTGCACGGATTTGACCGCTTCCCATCCATCTCCCACATCCGAGATGACTTCGAGACCATCGATTTTTTGCAGCAGAGCCCGCATCCCAGCTCTCACCAGCGCATGATCTTCTACAAGAAGCACCCGGAGACAATTCATGGGGACATCACCTCAACCGGTCCGTGCTGGTCGGCCTGATCGTGCTGGGTGAGCGGGAAACAAAGTTGAAGTTTGGTCCCGCGATCGGGTGTCGACGAAATAGCTAATGTGCCACCGGCCAATCGCACACGCTCTTCCATACCAAGCAAGCCCATGCTTTCCCCCCCCCGCGCACGCTGGCGTGCCACCATCACGTCAAATCCTACACCGTCGTCTTGGATAATGAGGATGACCTCTTGATCTTGCCGACGCAACGTAAGATCGATGGTCCTGGCTCTCGCGTACTTAGAGATGTTGGTCATCGCTTCCTGCACGACCCGAAAACAAGCGACCTCCAGAGGGACCGGAACTCGGCCGACCATTCCGTCAACGGAGAAAGCGAGCACCCACCCGTTACGCTCGGCCTGGCGGTTCGCATACCATCGAAGCGCGGGAACCAAGCCCAAATCATCGAGCAGTGACGGTCGTAAATCCAGCGCCAAGGTTCGCACTTGGGTCAGTAGCCGGTCCAGCAACTGCAAACTGTCCGTCAGAGAACCGGAACGGACCTCTCCGGGCCCACGACTCTGGATTTCTTGCAGATCGATCTTCAGCGCAGTGAGCAACTGTCCGATTTCGTCGTGCAGATCGCGTGCGAGCCGGCTTCGCTCCTCCTCCTGCACCTGCATCAGCCGACTGGAAAGCTCCCGCAAGGAATGGTTGGCGTTGCTCAATTCGAAGGTTCGCTCATGAACCCTCATCTCCATTGAGGCATGCGCTTGCTGGAGAAGTGTCTCCGCTCGCTTCCGCTCACTGATATCGCGGATGACTTTCGACACACCCACAAATTGACCAACCGTGTCCTTAAGCGGCGATAATGTCACTGACACATCAATACGGCGGCCGTCCTTCGTCAACCGTACTGCATCATAGGTATGAATAGTCTGCGCTCCCCGCACTGAGGCCAGCAACCGGACTTTGTCCTGATGAAGATCGGCTGGAACAAGTGTCAGAATCGAACGACCGATCATTTCGCTGGCGGTATATCCGAAAATGCCTTCTGCACCTGCATTCCAAGTAGTCACGAATCCGTCGGGGGTGACGCTCAGAATGGCATCGCTGCTGCTCTCCACGATAGCACCCAGTCGCCTGGTGGCATCGTCGAGTTTTGCCCTTCTCGCTCGAGCCACAAGCCCCGCCGTAATCCAGAGGAGCGCCATTCCCAAAATTCGATTGAAGGTCGCGATGTCCTGTGGAATGCCCGGAGGAGACAGTGTGTATCCTACTTGCAAAAGAATGGTCCCCATGGCCGCAACAACGTAGGGAGCGCTCGGCCACTCAATCCAGAGCGCCAACAACACGGCGAAGGCATCCCCAACAACCCACGCCGCATACCCCCATGGCATGAACATATCGACAAGGAACGTCCCGGTGAGGATCACCGGAATCAGTACTCGGGCATAATTAGTGGTCATCACAGTCCGCGACGTGAAGGAACACGACCGTCGGTCATTCGACGACAATTGGTCCGCGAAGCAACTGCGGATCCGGATCCGCCCGAGTTGGTATCATACCCTAATATCGGGACCAGGATCGAGAGTGTG
>CAZNBG010000273.1:0-4714 GCA_964570915.1 uncultured Nitrospira sp.
GGAACGCTGTACGTTGTAGTTAAAACCCTCCAACGGGACCGACAAGGGCATGTCGTGGCCGAGATCTTTCTCCAAGATGGTCGGAACGTCGCCCAGGAATTGGTGAAAGAAGGACTTGCCTGGTAACGGGGTGGAACGGCCGAGGGACGGAACTTCGACGATGATGAACAATTGGCCCGAGCTGCTCGGAACGGGCTGTGGGCCGATCCAAACCCTGTGCCGCCGTGGAAGTGGAAAGATTCGAAGAAAGCCAGCCGAAAATTTCACGATTAGGCATCCCTCGATAGGAAGTCACGATCTCCCACGTCAACCCCATTCCGTCCGTTGGCTCCATCCGACGAGATCCAGTACGAGATCACATTGGTGAGAGGGTCGCTCCTGCCAGAAGCAATCGGCTCCAAGCAGGAGCGGTGTTCGATACTCGGCTAGTTGCCGGGAGTCGGCTCGAGACTCAGCGGGTGGGAATCGTTGGTTGACAGTCCGGTCTCATGCCCGTTGGGGGATGCATCGTTCCCGGTTGCTGCTGGGTCTGGGTCTGTTGAGGTGGCAGCGGCGGGAGCCACCATGTGCTCCTGGCCGAACTTTCTGATTTCGAGATGGGCCCGACGGTTGACGTGCCGGCAGATGTCGCTGTCATCTACACAGAGCACACCGTTCTCGCCCAGACTCATCACCTTCATCCGATGTTCGGCCACCCCTGCGTTCAACAATTCGGCCTTCACGGTTTCTGCCCGCTTCAGGCCGAGTTTCAAGTTATAACCAGCTGACCCCTGTTGGTCGGTATAGCCCTGGATCAAGACCCCGTAGTCGTGATTGTGCTTCAGTATCTCGGCTCGGGCGGCAAGCAGTGACTTGGCGTCGTCCGTGAGTCCTTTTCGACCCACTTCAAAATAGATGTCCATATGGATGACGTCGTCTTGCGGCGCAACTATGGGAGCGGTGATGGGGATGGACTTGACGATTGAGGTATCAGCCTGACTCAAGCCACCACCTTGGTTGATGATTCCCGGCACGGTGGTCGTGCCCATCTTCTCTGTCGTTGGGGTGATCGTGATCCGGTCGCTGTTTTGCCCGTAGTACCAGGCTGCGGCCAGCGATCCGCCGAGAAACAAGACCAGCCCAGCCAGCAAGGCCACTTCTCTTGTCTCCTTCTGTGGCCCCACGATCTTGGGAGCGATATTTCCTGACGAAACCTGCGATGGACCGTTCTGCATGATGGCAATCCTCCTCTAAGCTAAGTGGTTAACTGACAACGCAACACTCAGTCCTCAGCACGCGGAACTTCTTTGGGCTAGTTGATCCACCTCCTTTCTCCGATCATTCAGTGCGCTGACGGAGGATGGCTTGAGCAATCAGAATGCCAGTGGAGGGAAACCGAACAAGCGAAAAAATCGTGAAGAAAGTTCAGGGGTTCAGCATAAAATGTGGTGAGCGTTCAATGCGGGGATGTGAGACCCATCACGCCATGCGGGGATAGCCCCGCACGAGGGAGAGAGAGCAGCCTGGTTGGTCCTCTATGCTCACGGAAGATGTGTCTTGATGGCCCACTCAGGGGGACGATCAACCGTGCCGTGACTCCGCGTTCTCAGGCTCTTGATCGTTTAGGTCCGATAGCAAGGCAGTCTCCTCGTATGGTCTAGGCCCGACCGCTGCCAGCACGTGCCTCGCCCATGGGCGGCTTCGGCCATTACTTTAAGATCCCGTTTCTGCTCAAGGAGCGCGCAGACTTTGCCGCACCAGTCGCTGTGCTTCAGCGATAAGTAACCGAATCGACATTGTGGGCTCTCTGCCGGATACCCCCGCACAGTATTGGATGCCGCCAGGAATTCTTGGACATCCCTATGCTGCCCGACGATGACTGTCCAGAGATTGTCGAGGCGTCACTCTCGATACGTCGATGTTGTCCTTCCGGATAGGGGGCGGCTCCTTCTCCTTCGAGGAGAAGAGTGTGAGACAGGCTAGGAGCATCCCCACCATTGTGACAAGGGTTCCCACGATTCCCCAATATCCCCACGACATATGCCACACCCTCGCGTGAAGATGACGCGAGTCCTTTCACTGTCATGACGCTGTCCGATACACCCACCGGGACGCATCATGCCGTATCCTGGCGAGTTCTTTTTCGTTCCGGCCTCGATCGGCCAAGGACAGCCCCATCAAAAAAACCATCGCCAGCATGCACACGGCGACGAGCAGGTAGCTCAATGGAATCTCAGGCCAGGACGCCGGCTCCGTCGAGGCAACAGCCGTGGCCGTAGGTATTGATGCGATGACCGAGGCTGAAACCGGATGAACGGCCGGTGGTTCGGGGCGAATGGCGGCGAACACAAAGCTGCCGAGCGTCTCTTGCTGCATGGCCCGGATTTGCTCCGATTGCATCTGGACCTGTGCCACATGGACGACTGCCGTTCCAAGCCGCTCCTGAAATGCGACGGCCTGTCTCCAATTGTCTTGGGCGGCTTCGACGATGCGGTGACCAAGGGTCGTCTGCCAGTTGGAGGTGAATTGATGATGCAAGAGCAGCCCTCTGATCTGGATCGTGCGGATCATGTCGAGGTTGAACGCCGATTGGGCCAGATCGGCCGACAACAGGCCGCTTTTGACCCCGCGCAGGGTGGAATTGAAGATGGCCTGTCCCATGACCACTTGAACGCGGGCCGCATGATCGGCGGGGGCGGCCACGGCATAGCGCATAACGGCTCCGAGGGGGCCGTCAGGCCGAGACATGAATTCATCATACGCGAGCGTCGTCCGATTCCAGTCAGATACAGCCAGGGCGATTGCGCGGTCGGCTCGTCGCTCGGAGAGTATCTGATTGACAATGGCTTGCCCCAGAGCAGGCTGGAGCCACGTCATGCCGGATTGCAAGCCCATAGGTTGTCCTGAATACGAGGATTGCGGGAGTGCAGCCTGATAGGTGCCGCTGGCGGCGACGAAGAAGAGGAGCGCTCCAAAAAAGATCGCGCACATTCCCACGCCGACGGCGATGTCAATGGTGTGATAGCGGTTAAACATACATGCCTCCTTGCCACGCAACAGATCGTATGTGTGGCGGCGTGTCACGGCGAGCGAAACTACTCGGACCCACAGGTCCGAGGGACACGGATGCAGATAACTCAGCGAGATGATTAGGAGGAAGCGAAAGTGAGGGAAGGCCGCACTCGCCACGTCCGTTCCATTGGAGCTGTCTTCCATGGAGGATCATGGCCGCCACCTCCCAGAGGATGAGGCGGTATCAATGTGTAGACTCTATGCCTTCCTGGCGTGGAGTTCAAGGGGGGGCGCAAGGAATATCTCTAGCATGTCCGCCCGGTAGCGGGCAGAACATTCTTGACAGGTTACGGAAACGCTGTGTAGGGTGAATTTTAAAGTCTTTTTAGGCAGCGTATTCTAACCATGTCGGGGAGAGAAGAAGATGATCAGTCGATACTACCGTGCTGTCCTCATCTCGGCTGTGCTTGGAGCGTTCGTGAGTGTACCCATGGTATATGCCTATCCGACCCCAGCGGGTAACGTCAGCGAGGCCATCGATCACGCGAAGCAAGCAGTGGCCCATGGTAAAGCGGGGCATGCTGACGAGTTTGTGAAACATGCGGAAACGGCGCTGGATTTTGCAAAGATGGGAGGCAAAAGCTTGGAGGTGAACGAAGGGATTTATCACCTTAAAGAAGGCATAGAACATGGCAAAGGGGGTCACACCGACGTGGGAGTCGAACACATAGAGACCGCCCTCAAGCATTTATCCGAGTTCAATTGATGGACATTTTCCCGAGCGCGTGCGACTACGTATTGGGGTCGCATCGTGTTCTCTGCATGCCAGCCGATCAGTCGCCATCTGTGGCTCGGTATCTTTTCGTCTGCAACTCCACGTTCACGAGTTTAATTTCTGAGAGATCTTCGAGCCGCGGGCACCACCGTGTACCGGCGCGCCACAAGGCCGAGTCCAGTTGGGCATAGATCGTTCCGGGGTGCTCATAGTGAATGCCATAGGCTTGTGTGGCGGCGCATCGACACGGAAACACAAATGACTTCCCAGAGTCGTCCAACTCTACCTCAAGTCGTGTCACGGCTAGATCAAGCGTGAGCCGGATCTTGAACCAACAATGCGCATGATAGTCCTCGACCCGCATCGATTGCTGATAGCACTGCAAGACATCTCTGACGGTCGTCATGGGCAACGACGTATTTCCCGAGAGGACCTCGGCGCGCTTGTCGAGTACCAAGGCCTTGGCCAGGGACAAGGCGTGTCCTACTTGAATCGGGTTGAGAAGGTCGAACGCCGATTCATAAATGGGGATGTTGGGATATACGGTAAATTCGCGGAGCGATCCTCGCTTGGCCAGCTCCAGGTGCCAATAAAAATCCACAGCTTGCGATTGGCGGAAGCGAAAGGTAATCAGGCCCATATATCAATCCCCATCATCACCGACTGATAATTTTGAAACCTTCAAGAAGATGCTCTGTCACGGGTAATCGGGGCGAACAATTATACCCTCTTCTGCTGCCGTTTGGATGAGAGCGTGAACGCCGCCAGAACACCAGGAGGATACCTGATGCTACTCGAAGCTGTCCAATCGTGCTGGTGCCGCGCCCGTTAATAGTAATTCGGGCGAAAGATAAGGGGTCGGATACCGAAACGTGATGATTCCCGCTGGTGACATCCAAGTCTTGACCAGTTCATTGAATGCATCAGGTGGGATCACAAGGCATGTGA
>CAZNBG010000274.1:0-4703 GCA_964570915.1 uncultured Nitrospira sp.
CCAGACAAATGTTCTTTCGACATCCTGGTCCGTGGCACCGATCCAAAGGGTCTTATAAAGGGATCCTAGCGCATGTCTAGAAATGATTGTGTGGTCTGTGGCCTGATCGAAGAGTCTGCCGCCGCGCTCGAGCATTGGACGCAGAAGTCTTCTCAGGGAATCGAGCCGCGGCATCAGCATGCAGACCCGACGGACTGCGCATATTGGCGTGCGGGCTACCTCAAGGCGCTACAAGATATCCTCTCCCTCATTGCGAGCCGAGAGGAAGCGGCTAATAAATTCGGTGCCGATAGTCTGTTTCACTAGGGCGAGAAGAATTCGCCATGCATGAGACAACTGGCCTACGTGAGACAGCGTCCACGGGATTAGCCATACGGTCCGTGCTAATAAAGTCAGCCTGTTTATCTGCGAACCTCACTATTCAGAATCTGCCTTCTTTCTGAAACCCCTCATTATTTCATACACATTGCGACAGACTCCTTTTTTCAGCCAGTACTCATCGAAGAGGTGCGGACCTCTGAAAGACCCTAGCAGTGAAATTGGCATGATCACTGCTAGACTGAGGAATGGAGACTATCTACAAAGGGAGAAAGATCCTCAGCGAGGTGCGTCAAAGCGGGACCAGCTGGGTGGTGGAAGCCGCGATTTGGCCAAGATTGTCGGAGGACTCAGACGTACCACGGATCATGCGAACCATTGGAGTTTCCGGCAACTCTGAATATGAGACAGAGAAGATGGCCCTGGAGGCTGTCCAGAAATTGATTGATGATGGCTACCTGTAAAACTTGTGTTTCTACAGAGTGGGCTGTGTGTGTCTACAATGGAGAACCGCGGATGGATAACATCGTGCAAGTCAATCAGGACCTCTATCTCAATATTGTTGAGGCGGTAAAGATCGAGGTCCATGGCAAGAGCTTCCGTATCTCGATCAGAAATGGTAATGGATCTCTGACCGAATATTACTGCCATCCCGAAGCGCCTGGTTACGAGAAACTCAAAACCCTTCTCGCGAAGGCCAAATAGACCATGACAAGCATATCGAGATCACTATGAGCGATGACCACATCGCGTTAGACCTGGAAAAGAGACGCATGATCCAAGATTCCCTTGAGAATCTGTTTCATGATGTGAAGATTGGCGGAGATTTCCTCACGCTCTTTGTCTTTCACAATGGCAAGGACAGTTGGCAAGTGCAGTTCCATCGTGAATTCTTGGACAATCTTGGCACCATAAGGGAACTCCAGTTCCATATGGAAAACACTGTTATTCCTTCCGTACTGGCCAATCCCGCCAAGCGCATTCAGATAGGTTCCGAAGGCGAAATCTCCATCGCTCAGAAGCTGTCCTAACTATCTGATGCCAAAGCAGCGCCGGCTCGTTAGAACCACTGACCTTGACGCAGCAACCGGGAAAGGGGTAGCAGGAGCATCGTGAGACGAAATCACCCCCATCGACGCTTCGTGATTTTCTTAGGGCCGCGTCGCACGCGATTCATTGCCACGAATGGCTCAAGGACGAGCGACCGCGTGAAGGCCGCCAAATTCTACACACTCTCAGAGACACAAGCCTTTGCAGAGCAATACGGAATTGCGCTGAGCGATCGTACCTATATCGAACAGGAGAACTTTTCAGAAGCTGAAATCACATAGCTGAGCGCGTGCTGAAGTTGTGCCGTGGCGAAGTAGCAGCGCAGTTCCTCAGTATCCTCATATCACCCCCAAGAGAAGCCACACTTGACCCGCAGACAACCATCCCTGCGACCCTCGCTGTTTAGAACACTCCTGACAAGTTGGTCGGGTCGCCGCTTTCGCGTGGGGGGAACATTCTCAACAGCTTCAACGCAAGCCGAGATCATGATCGGCCCTGGCGGAGTTGTCAGGTTTCTGTGCGACGCCTCCGCAGCGGCCTTGGCCTCTATCGCCGAAGGTAAACTGCCCATCACCGAAATTCACGTTCGAGTTGGAGTCAGGTATCATACACGGACACTCTTTTTCCGTTTCCCAGACACTATGATTCTCCAGTGTTTATCTGGACAATAGGATCATCCGGGTTCCTATGGAATGAGGGTGAGCGCACCCTATATGGATACCTTGTTCGAAAGCCCTGTCGATTTACAGTACCCGCTGAGGTATGGAGAGACGATGAAGGCCCTCCTGGACAAAGGGCAGAGCACATGAGTAAGGTTGTCGCCTTGAAGGCAAGGATTAATTTGCCACGCCGTGCTCTGAAGTCACCATATTTCGCAGAGGAGACACGTGATGACCACAGGATGGTGGATAAAAGCCTCGCATAAACAGAAACGACCTAGCCGGAAAACGCTCCAATGGGATCTGCTGGGACTGCAGGGTCCAGTGGAGACCTCATCAGCCTTGTCCATGCAGGAGCTTCGTCGCCAAATCATCTCCGCCTCAAGCCAGGGCCTCAGCCCTGAAACCGTCGCTCGCGCACAGCAGACGAAGGGCGCGGCTCATCAATCAGTGCGCAAGGCAGCGAGATCAACTCGCATGCGCGAAACCCGTTCCTAGAAGGACTCAAGTACCGCTAGGGCGTCTCGGAAGGAAGACCCCATCGTAGGACCAGGAAAAACCACCACCGGCAAACCCGATCGCGAACGAGCCCGTCAACAGAAGCAGCGGGAGAAGGAGGCGCGACGCCTGCAGCGCCAGGCCAACAAACGGACCCCCGGCCAGGCTTCCGAAGGAGAAGACCCTGATCTCGCCGGGTTACGCTGGGGCCCTCAAGCACCGCTGTATTGATGACCGGTTATGAACATACGTAAAGAGCATTGAGTCTCACACTGCTGTCCTCTCCTCGCGCTTCACCTGATTCACTCGTTGTCTCTGCCCGATGGTGACACGTCCCGATGCTGATATGAATGGCACCGCACTACTTTTTCACTGTTATAATGATCTCGTGACGGTCTGAAGATGGGCGATCCGTCTCGTCGGTCGAGTATGCCCCTAAGCAGCCGAAGGAGCCTCCCACTTATGAGTCGACTCAACGTAGATTCGCTGATGGTCTTTCCCGATGGATCGCATCTGGTGATCAGTACACAGCACTCAGTAGATGGAGAGTTCTCCTGTGTGTTGTACAGCGCCATGATAGAGAAAGATGACCGCATGGCGTTACAAGTTGTTTCGCACGGATTTGCTGCATCGACCTGCATGAGCGCTCAAGAGTCCGCCTACAGCTATGCCCTGCGTAGATATCCCGGTGCCGCCGCAGTCATGAAAAAACCACCCTACTTGGTCTGGCAGGGGCCACCCTCATCAAGGGTCTAGTGATTCACCGTGCTGTGCTTCTGGATTATACACATGACGGGTGAGGCGGCTGGTAGCTATTTCCTCTTGCGGTCTGGTACGATGGGAAAGTTTCACTGCGGAGGGCCTCGCATGAAACGAGTTCAAGACGGCCTATCACCGATGTTGTTGCCGAGAATCTGATCGGAAGCCTGAGCAAAGCCGGTCCCCTGATTGCGTCTTCGCCCTCCCTTCCCCTCGTGAAATTTTTCTCGCGGTCAAACAATGTCATTTCCTAAAGGAGGAACCCCATGGGTTCGAAATTGTATGTCGGTGGGTTGCCCTATTCGGCGAGTGAGCAGCAGTTGAACGATTTGTTTGGGGCGCATGGCTCTGTGGCCTCTGTGCGGATCATGGTAGACAAGTTCACGGGACAGTCGCGTGGATTCGGCTTTGTGGAGATGTCTTCGGATGCTGAAGCGCAAGCTGCGATTACGGCGCTCAATGGATCAGAGATGGGTGGCCGCACGTTAACGGTCAATGAAGCGAAACCGATGGAGCAACGTTCCGGCGGTGGCGGTGGTCGTGGTGGATTCGGCGGAGGTGGTGGCCGAAGCGGAGGCGGAGGAAAGCGCGATCGTTGGTAAGCCGTGAAGAGAGCGCCCAGCCGATTCGCTGGAGCTGCTGAGATTCACTCGCTATCTTCATGACCAAGCAAGGAATCTTCTTATCTTATTCTCGTAATTTCGAAGAACCGTGCCGGGTGTTGGCCATGGACGAGGTGCAACGGCTTCGAGTGCGTCAACAATCCGTTTCGCCTCTTCGAGGGCTGCCTTCTCTGCCACTTCGCGAGATCCAAAACTTCCGTAAGAATGCCCTTTGTGGAACTTCCAGGCGGTTGAGCTCATGTCGATAATGCGATATGCACAACTCCACGTCTTATCACTGTGCCGCCGAGGAGTGAGCTTGATTGTGCGATGCTTATAGTCTGGCATTGCCGTGTCTTTCAGCCCTCCGCAATTCTTACAACAAGGCTGAATAAAGAACCATGGTGAAGGTTTCCCTACCGTCCCGTGTCAGGGTTGTGCCTTCGGCTCCCCTGGCGTTCTAGGAACGTGTCTCGTCTTGTTGCTGTAGACGAGAGCAATCTTCTTCGGTCAGAATGTCTTCATACGTATCCGTGTCCTCGCTCGGGGACATGAGTGCGCCCTTATCGAACTTCGGCGGGAGGTCGTATTCTGCTCGGAGCTCGTTAAGGAATTGGGTAAATTCTTCGCTGTTCATCATTTATAGATCCCTCCCTCTGCCAGCAGTGGTTTTGATAGAAAAAGGATAGCGCCTTCCGACACCGACGGCTATATTCGAAAGTAGGTGAAGCGGCCACTCTTCGGTAGGTGACTGCGATGAGCGGCATGGTGCTGAAGAACCGCCTAAGTTGCTGATCCTCGCACCTGGAGCGCATGT
>CAZNBG010000275.1:0-4696 GCA_964570915.1 uncultured Nitrospira sp.
TGAAAGATAATGGCTCCAGGTAAACCACATGTCGTGATTTTGGGCGGGGGGTTCGGGGGCATGTATGCCGCGTTGGAATTCGAACGCGCGCTGGCGCGGGGCGCGGCGGTCGACGTCACTCTCGTCAACCACGATAACTTTTTCCTCTTCACCCCGATGCTCCACGAAGTCGCCGCCAGCGACCTCGACATCACCAATATCGTCAGCCCCATCCGCAAGCTGCTGCGTCGGGTGACGTTCTTTCATGGCGAGATCGAGGCCATCGACCTCGCGCAGCAACGCGTCGGCCTGTCCCATGGGCATGAGCAACATTGCCACTCGCTCCCGTACGATCACCTCGTGCTGGCCCTCGGCTCCACCACGAATTTCTTCGGCATTCCCGGGTTGGCCACCCGCGCGTTCACGATGAAATCGCTGAGTGACGCCATTGTGCTACGCAACCATCTCATTGCGAATCTGGAGGAAGCCGACTTTGAGTGTGGGGGGGGCTTCCGGGCGCCCTTACTGAATTTCGTCGTGGCCGGCGGCGGCTTTGCGGGGGTCGAAACCATTGCGGCCATGAATGACTTTCTGCGGGAGGCGGTGCGGTTCTTTCCGCATCTTCGGGGCGACATGCTGCGGCTCATCCTGGTCAGTGCGGGCCCAGTCATTTTGCCGGAGCTCGGGGAGAAGCTCGGCACGTATGCCCAGCGCAAGCTTAGGGAGCAGAAAGTGGAAATCCATGCGAACTGTAAAGTCACCGCCGTGACGGATCGCGACGTTATGCTCAGCGATGGCACGACGGTGACGACGAATACGCTGGTCTGGACTGCCGGCATCACTCCGCATGCCCTCTTGGCGACCTTGCCGTGTCCCAAAGCGAAGGGCCGGGTCCTCGTCAATGAGTATCTCGAAGTGCCCGAATGGCCAGGGGTCTGGGCGTTAGGCGACTGCGCGCTCGTGCCAGATGGCAAGATGGGAGCGTTTCACCCTCCCACCGCGCAACATGCACTGCGTGAAGGGCGGGTAGCGGCGCGGAATATCCTTGCGACCGTGCGAGGCGACCAGATGAAACCCTTCCGCTACTCGACAATCGGCCTGCTGGCTCCCATCGGCAAACGCACCGGGGTGGCCAATATTCTTGGGGTGAACTTTTCCGGCTTCCTGGCCTGGTGGCTCTGGCGGACGATTTACTTGCTGAAACTGCCGCGCTTGGAGAAAAAACTGCTGGTCGCGTTGGACTGGACCCTGGATGTGCTGTTCTCGAAGGATCTGGTCCATTTTCGCACGACGCGTCCTCGTACGCCCCCCCCGGCATCGGATGAGATCCAGAAATCAGCCTGAATTCTGCAGACTGGGCGTCAGCACACGCACTCTTGATGTCAGCCGATGCGCCACGGCCAGACCGGTCATGCGGCTCAGTTCGGCCTGGCAGCCGATTCCCTGACCCGTTGTTCTACATAGTCGTCGCGCCGTACGTGATGAAAGGAAACCGCCTTCAGATTAAGCGAGCATATCAGCCCGCTCACTTGTATTCCGTAAGAGGGTAAACCCACAACAGGAGTTCTCCACACTAAGCCTATGTTAGGAGTTGGTAGCGTCTGACGTGTCGGTTTCGGAGGAATGCCCGTTTTTACCGAGACCGTATCGATCGAGGAGTCGATAGAGTGTGCGCCTACTGATGCCCAGTAACCGTGCCGTTCGCTCCTTATGCCCATGTGTTGATTCCAGCATTTTGATGACCTGTTCCCGCTGCAACGCCTTGAGCGTGCCGGGAAACATATCTAGATAATCCGAACCACCTCCGCCTTTCTGAATAACTTCAGGTGGAAGGTCGTCTATTGAGAGAATCGCAGGCGACGCGAGCGCCACGGCCCGTTCAACGACGTGTTCTAATTCACGCACATTTCCAGGCCAGGAATAGTCAGTCAGTGCTCGTATCGCGGCGGATGAAAAAGATGTGATGGGAACTTCCTTTTGTTCGCCGAACCGGGCCAGAAAAAATTCGGCCAGTAAGGGGATGTCTTCAGGGCGTTCCCGAAGCGGCGGCAGGAGAATCGTGACCGCGTTCAGCCGGTCGAGCAGATCTTCACGAAACCGGTTGGCCGCGACCAGTTCAGCGAGATTCTGGCGGGAGGCGGCAATAATCCGTACATCGACTCGTGCGGACTCGGTGCTTCCAATTCGTTGGATTTCCCCTTCCTGAAGGAGGCGGAGAAGTTTAGCCTGTCCGGCCGGAGAGAGGTCGCCGACTTCGTGGAAAAAGAACGTGCCGCCGCTCGCTTCCTCGAGCAGCCCCCGGCGCATGGTGTGGGCGCCGCTGAACGCCCCTTTCGTATGACCGAAGAGTTCGCTTTCGAGCAGAAAATCAGGAATTGCACTACAGTTGATGGCAGCGAACCGGTGGGCTGCGCGCGAGCTGTTATCGTGGATTGCGCGAGCGATCAATTCCTTGCCGGTGCCACTCTCACCCTGGATCAAGACGGCTGTGCCACTTCGAGAGGCTTTTCGGACGAGTTTGAACACCTCGACCATCTTTTTGCTTTGTCCGATCAGAGAGGCGGCGCGCAGTCGTTCGCTGAATGCACGCTCAAGCGTCCGATTGTTTTCTATCAGACGCCGGTGCTCAATAGCTCGCTTCATCGTGAGCACGAGTTCCTCGAGATTCACGGGTTTGGCGATGTAATCGAATGCTCCATGCTTCATAGCTTGGATCGCCATGTCCACGGAACTGAACGCCGTCACGAACACGATGGGCAACTCCGGCATGGTCTTGTGAAGCGAATCCAAAAGGTCCAAACCGGACAAGGGCGTCATGCGGATGTCGCTCAATACGGCATCATACGTGACCGCACTGGCCCTGCTCATAGCTTCGGCGCCGTCACACGCGATCGCCACCTCAAACCCGGCATGACTCAACGCTTCCACCAACATCTCTCGAGTCGGTTGGTCGTTATCTACGACGAGGATTGAAGGCAGACCACTTATTGACATCTACGGATTTCCCATTTTTTCCAGACAGGCACTCATGAACTCGATCTTCTGCCCCCCATTACGGGTCAGAGGAAGCCTGCCGTCGTTGTCGGACACCACCCGGTGAGACAAGTCATCAACCCCAGTCTCGTGACTTCTTGCTCGTGTCCCCTCCATTAAACCGGTAAACCGGCTCGAAGATTCAAGACCAGTCCCCAGGAGGGACTCCCTGCGCGGCACGGGATCGCCAGCGAGCGATAGAAGAACAACATATAATTTAGGAGGTGATCCTGTTACATCAGTAGGAAACCCTTGGGCTTCCACCTGAGTATCCCGTACACTCAATCAATACCTCAAAGACAAACCTTGCAAATCATGATCCTGACGAATCCTCGCTTGTCGCTGGTATTCCCATTCTCGGAATATCCATAAAAGAGCGTAATCGCACATCTCGCACCTTCTAAATACGCACAACTCACCATGAATAGAATCATAACCCTCTTCTTCAATCAGCCGACTGCATTCATTTGTAACGAATTGTCACAATGTGGTGCTCGGGCATGCCAGGCAAACACCTTGCTAGGCATTGACTCATGAACCGTGGCCTAAGATTTCCCTCAGAACCCTGTCCACCCCCAGTCATAGCTGCTTTAGAACTATTTTGTTACAAAGGCAGTAGGAGTCTTCTTGCATGAACAAGCTAGTCCAGGTTGCCTTAAAAAAGCCGTATACCTTTGTGGTGCTGGCCATCCTCATCGTCCTGTTCGGAGTGATGGCGGTGTCCGAGGCGCCGACCGACGTCTTTCCGGTGATCCAAATTCCTGTCAGCTCGATCGTTTGGATCTATGACAACCTGATGCCGGCAGATGTCGAGGGCCGCATTACCTATGTGTTTGAACGGTTTCTGACCCAGACAGTAGAGGGCATCAAATATATCTGGAGTAATTCGTTATTCGGGAATGCCATCATCAATGTCTATCTTCAGGACGGAGTCGACCTAGGTGGGAGCGAGGCCGATATCGCGGCGATTTCGCAGACGACGGTCAAGGCGCTGCCGCCGGATATTAACGCGCCGATGGTCATGCGGCTGTTCCCTTCTCAAGTGCCGGTGGCCACATTGCAAATCACGTCGGACACGCTCACCCCGGCGGAACTCTATAACCTCTCTATTATGCGAGTCCGCCCTCTCCTCGTTACGATCCCTGGCGCCATCCTGCCGCACCCCTATGGGGGCCAGGACATGCAGGTTATGATCAATCTCGATCAGCAGAAACTCCTCGCCCGGCACCTCACCCCGGCCGACATTCACGAGGCCATTTCCAGGCAGAATCTGGTGCTGCCGGGGGGAGATATCAAGCTCAAGGCAACCGACTGGCTCGTCCTGACGAATGCGTCGGCTTTAAAGATCGAAGATTTCGACGAAATCCCGATCAAGCGAGACGGCAACGCCTTCATTCATTTGCGTGACGTGGCCGTCACTCGCCTTGCCGGCCGGGTGCAAACGAACGCCGTGGTCGTTGAGGGCCAGCAAGCCGTCATCGTCGTGGTCATGAAAAGCAGCGAGGCCTCCACTTTAGAAGTCGTGGACGGAATAAAGGAAATTATTCCGCGCCTCCAGGATGTTCTGCCGAAGGATGTCAAAGTCAAACTCCTCATTGATGCCTCGCAATTCGTCAAAGATGCAATCGCGGACGTCGTGCACGAAATGCTGACTGCCGCCGCGCTGGTGGGGATCATCGTGCTG
>CAZNBG010000276.1:0-4685 GCA_964570915.1 uncultured Nitrospira sp.
GAGTCCCTGGAACAACATCGGAAGGTTTGCCTTGACCATCTGACCCAGCTTGTTTGCATTCCCTTCACAGGAAAGCGGCATGCCTTCCAGCTTTTCGTAATGTTCCAGTTCGGTCTGAAACAATTTCGCCATCTCGATGCAAGGGCCGGCTGCACCGGCGATGGCCATGGCCGACCATTCGTCGATCGTGAACACTTTTTCGATACGGCGATCCGCGATCTGAAATCCTTCCGTGGCTCGCCGATCACCGGCAATCACGACGCCCTGTTGAGACTTAAGAGCCAAGACGGTCGTCGCATACGGCACGGCCATTGATCCTGAGGTCCGCATGTACTCGGGCGTCAGCGTGATGTGCTGGCTTCCCAGCGTGACCCCCGGATACTGTTTGGAGATCAAGTCGAAAAAGCTCGAGTCGTCGTGGTCGGGGAGATATGGCAGCTTCATGGTGAGTTTGGAACCGTCCTCGGTCACACCTGGAGCTTTGCAAGCAGCGCTTCAACCGAATCGGTCGTATCGAGCAATTCACGCGTCAACGCCTGAGTCCCACGGTGCGGGTCCATGAGAGGGACTTTTTTGATCGTGGTATCGCCCGCATCGAACAGCACGGACGTCCAACTTGCGCCGTAGAGCGCTGTCGCGAACTTTTGGACACAGCGCCCACGAAAATAGGCTCTGGTTCCCGTCGGAGGATTCACCTCAGCACGCTGAATATCTTCGTCCTCGACGATCCGCTCAATAAGACGGCTGCGCTCCAATGTATAGAATAACCCTTTCTCGGGACGGACATCATGGTATTGGAGATCCATGAGTTTCATTCGCGGGTCATCCCATCCACACCCTTTGCGTTCCATGTAGGACTCAATCATATGGCGCTTGGCGACCCAATCCAACGCGCTGACCAACAACCGAGGATCGCGATCGAGCTTATTCAACACATCCTCCCAGCGATGCAACACATCCTGATCGGTGGGATGCGGGGGGTGCGAGGAATAAAAAGTCTTGGCAGCTTGTAGGTAGGCCCGCTGGACAGCGAGAGCCGTTGTGGGCCTGCCACCGGCCAGTTTAATCGTCTCCTTGACATCCAAATCGCGTGAAACTTGTTTGAACACCCGAACCGGTTCATCGAGTTCCAGTTGAGGCAAGTCGGCTCCCGCTTCGAGAAGGTGCAGAACGATGTCCAAGGTACCCACCTTGAGGTAGGTGGACAGTTCGGCCATATTGGCGTCACCGGTAATCACGTGCAGTCTCCGGAACCTCGCGGCATCGGCATGCGGCTCGTCGCGTGTATTGATGATCGGGCGTTTGACCATCGTATTGAGATCCATGAGACATTCAAAAAAGTCGGCGCGCTGCGAAATCTGATACTCCGTCGGGCTGGTCTGGTTTTCGGCTCCGACTTTTCCTGCCCCGGCGAAAATCGGCCTCGTTACCAGGAACGGCGTCAAGACCCGGGCGATCTTGTCGAAAGACACGGTTCTCGAGACCAAATAGTTTTCATGATACCCGTAGCTGTTGCCCTTACCGTCGGAATTATTCTTGTACAGGACGTACTGTTCGGTTCCCCTCACCCGAGCCATTTCCTGAAGACTCTTGGCGAGGATCCGTTCTCCGATTCGCTCAAACGCCACCACCTCCCGGGCATTTGAACACTCCGGCGTCGAGTACTCCGGATGCGCTCCATCAACGTATAACCGTCCGCCGTTCGCCAGCACTTTATTCAGCTGCCGATTGTATTCGGGGTTAGGCCGTTCTCGTTCGCCATCGACCTCGAAACCCCGAGCGTCCAACAGAGGGTTCTCGTTTTCGTAATCCCAAATCGCCCCGGGAGCCGGCAGCCCCAGATAGTGTCCGATCACGGCAAATGAACCGGAGACAGGATCCATCGCGGACGGATCTTTCGCCGCGATGCCGAATTCGGTTTCCGTACCGAGCACTCGCGCGCGATTCGTCGAAATGTGTTCTTGCATAGGCTAGTTAGAGATAGTGGCCGGTACTGACGGTTTCGATCTGCCGATGTTCCGCTGGCCCACCACTGATGGTCCTAATATGAACGATTTTTTCGCCCTTCTTTCCGGCAACTTTCGCCCAATCGTCCGGATTAGTCGTATTGGGAAGATCCTCATGTTCCTTGAACTCTTCACGGATGGCGCGGACCAAGTCTTCCGAGCGCAGTCCGGCGCCCTCTTGTGCGATCACGCGCTTCACGGCAAACTTTTTGGCGCGCGAGACAATCCCTTCGATCAACGCTCCACTGGCGAAGTCCCGGAAGTACAGCACTTCCTTTTCGCCATTCGCGTAGGTTACTTCGATGAACTTGTTTTCTTCGCTGGCGGCGTACATAGTCTCGACCGTCAGCGCCGTCAATCGCTCCACCAGCGCCTGTCGATCTCCCCCATGACGTTCCAGATCTTCCGTGGCAAAGGGAAGATCCGTGGAGATGTACTTCGAGAAAATGTCCCGGGCCGCCGTGGCATCCGGACGTCCCACTTTGACTTTGACGTCCAACCGGCCGGCACGAAGCACGGCGGGATCGATCAAATCCTGGCGATTGCTCGCTCCGATGACGATAACGTTGCGCAATCGTTCCACCCCGTCGATCTCCGAGAGAAATTGGGGAACGATCGTTGATTCAATGTCGGAAGACACCCCGGTCCCGCGGGTCCGAAAGAGCGCATCCATCTCATCAAAGAAGACGATGACCGGGTGGCCGTCCTCAGCCCGCTCCTTGGCTTTCTTAAAAACCTCGCGCACCTGACGCTCCGACTCCCCGACATACTTATTGAGCAGTTCGGGGCCTTTCACATGAAGGAAGTAGCTCCGAATTTCTTTACCGGCTCGATGCCCCAACTTCTTGGCAATCGAGTTGGCCACGGCCTTGGCGATCAGCGTCTTTCCGCAACCGGGTGGGCCATAGAGCAGAACGCCTTTGGGTGCGCTGAGTTTGTACTCGGAGAAGACCTGTGGATGGAGGAAGGGCAGTTCAACGGCATCACGTACCTGTTCTATTTCTTTCTGAAGGCCGCCGATGTGGTCATAGTCGACATCCGGGACCTCTTCCAACACAAGCTCTTCCGCCTCAGACTTCGGCAATTTCTCGATGACATACCCGGAACGGGGATCGTACAAGAGATGGTCGCCCACGCTCAGCCGCTCGGCAAGCAGGGGGTCGCCAAGCTCGGCCACTTTCTCCTCGTCGAAATGAAGGGTCACCAAGGCCCGTCCCCCCTCCAGCACATCTTTCAACCGAACGACTTCTCCCTGACTGTCGAACCCCTTGACCTCGATCACGTTGAGCGCCTCATTGAGAACGACTTCCCGTCCCTTCCGCAATTCGGTCTGCTTGATCGAAGGATGGAGGCTCACCTTCATTTTTCGCCCCGACACATATACATTTCCCGTCCCATCCGTGTTCATGCTGGAAAAAATGGCATAGGCCGACGGCGGCGCGGTCAATTTCTCCACTTCTGTCCGCAACGCTTCAATCTGAGCCTTCGCTTCCTGCAGCGTCGCGACGAGCTTTTCGTTCTGTTTGTTCGCCTGCTCGAGCTGGTAGCGTGACTGATAGAGCCGACGGATCTCTTCTTCCATCGACTGAATCTGAACGCGAAGCTTGTCGACTTCGCGAGCGTGTTCGTCGCTCTTGTGAGTCATGTCCCCATCACCTTCGGACAATCGCTTCGTAATCTTCTTGACAGAATCTCGGAGGGACCGGAGTCGATTTGGCTGACCCTTGTTTTCCGCCATATCGAAACGACACAAATAGCTCGTAACGATGAATGACCGCGCAAACTTAAGCCTGTGCTCGGATTCTAACACCCGACCTAGGGGTGGTCAACTCCAACAGACGATCGCACACGATGCACGTCCACACGACGCGACACGGTTCACATCTCGAGAGCATCTCTGAACTCCCGAACCGCTGCGCCGATATTAGCACGAGTCAGCAGCGCGCCCATCACGGCAACTCCGTAAGCCCCGGCTCGGCGAACGTCGCGCGCCCGCTCACTCGTCATCCCTCCGATGGCGAAGACGGGGATTTTCGATTGACGGCAGACGTCGGACAGACGATCGAGCCCAAGCGGAGATCCAAATGAACGCTTCGACGGAGTATCGAAAATCGGACCAAATACCACGTAGTCGGCACCGTCATGATTCGCAGATTGAACTGCTTCGGCAGAGTGTGTGGAGACCCCGATCAATCGATGCGAGCCGATCAGCTGACGCACGGGCAATGTCGGTAGACTGTCGGCGCGAAGATGAACACCGTCCCAATTCAGCGCCATCACGAGATCAACCCGGTCGTTGACGATCAAGGAGACAGCGCCCGGCTTGGTCATCGTCTGGATATCTTGCGCCAGTGACAGCAGCTCGTTCGTCGAGAGATCGCGCTCTCGCAGCTGGATGGCGGGCAACCCGGCGCTGACTGCCTGTCGGATAAGAGAGGGAAGGGATCGACCGCCTGCTTGAGTCCTGTCGGTCACAAGCAGCAGACGGAAATTAACGGACGGCATGTGCAAACAAAGTACGTCCCGATCGATGTCGAATTTGAAAACTCACTGCCAACGCCAGAATGCCTTGAGGATGCTCAAAAAGGCTGTCCAGCAAGGCCGCAGCGAGCGAAGAGGCGAGGCGTACGCTTCGGTACGTTGAGCCTCTGAGCGATGCGAGAACGCCGCTGGCGGACT
>CAZNBG010000277.1:0-4677 GCA_964570915.1 uncultured Nitrospira sp.
ACTAATGGTAGACCACACATTCGTCTATACCGGCAGCGTCCGGAAGATGAAGGAACTCATCGATGCCGGTGACGTGGGGGACTTGTATTATTACGATTCGGTTCGAGTGAACCTCGGACTCTTTCAACACGATGTGAATGTGCTGTGGGACCTGGCTGTACACGATCTCTCGATCATGGAGCATCTGCTTCCGACCAAGCCGCGTGCTGTGTCAGCCACCGGGATCACTCACTTCCCAGGCCAGCCGGACAACATCGCCTATCTGACCCTCTTCTATGATTCCAGCCTCTTGGCACATGTCCACGTGAATTGGCTGGCTCCCGTCAAAGTCCGTCGCACGCTCATCGGCGGCAGCAGAAAAATGATCATGTACGACGATGTAGAGCCCAGCGAAAAGGTGAAAGTGTACGACAAGGGTGTGACGCGACAGCCTCAGAACAAGCACAGCGAGAAGGTCTATCAGATGATGGTCGGCTATCGCGCCGGAGACATGTGGGCGCCACAGTTGGACAACACGGAAGCGCTCCGGCATGAGGCGCGGCATTTTCTGGACTGTATCGGACAGTCGCGGACGCCGATCACCAACGGCGAGGCCGGCGCCAGGGTCGTGGAGATTCTCGAAGCTGCCACGTTGTCGTTGGCTCAGCGGGGGACACCGATCGAATTGCATCACATGAAGGTGGCGGCATGATTCCCTTTTCCGATTTACCGGCGCAGTACCGTTTCTTGAAAGAAGAATTGGAACCCGCCGTCCTCGCGGTGCTCCAAAGCGGCCAGTACGTGCTGGGCGGAGAAGTCGCGTCGTTCGAACAAGACTTCGCGCGGTACGTCGAAGCGCGCCATGCCGTTGCCGTGAATTCAGGTACCAGCGCGCTGCATTTGGCTCTCCTGACGGCAGGCATACAACCGGGCGACGAAGTGATCACCGTGCCGTTTACGTTTGTCGCCACAGCGGCCGCCATCCGGTATGCCGGCGCGACGCCTCGGTTCGTGGATGTCGATCCCGGCACGCTCACGATGAATCCCGATCGATTGGCGGGAGCCATCACGCCGAAAACCAAGGCCGTAATTCCGGTCCATCTCTATGGACAGCCGGCGGATCTCGACCCCATCTTGGACATTGCTCGAGCCCATCGGCTCACCGTCATCGAGGACGCATGTCAGGCGCATGGAGCCCGTTACAAAGGAAAACCGGTCGGCTCCATCGGCGATTTCGGTTGTTTCAGTTTCTATCCCGGCAAGAACCTTGGGGCATGCGGGGAGGGCGGCCTGGTCACGACCCGTCATGAGGAAGCGGACCGAAAACTGCGGATACTGCGCGACTGGGGCGCCGAGCGGAAATACCATCACGAGTATTTGGGGTTCAACTATCGCATGGATGGAATTCAGGGCGCGATCCTTCACATCAAACTGCGTCATCTGGAGTCCTGGAGCAAGCGGCGTCGCGAGCTCGCGGCCCGGTATGATGCCAAACTGAAACATCTCGGCATCGGCCATGTGAAACGCCTGGCGCACGGCGACCACGTCTATCATCTGTATGTGATCAGAGTACGGGACCGGGACCGACTGCAATCACAACTACAGGAAACCGGTATTCAGACCGGCATCCACTATCCGGTTCCTGTCCATCTCCAACCCTGGGCCTCGTCGTTGGGATATCGGGTGGGTGATTTTCCGGTAACCGAACGAGCGGCAGCTTCCGTTCTGTCGCTGCCCCTCTATCCAGAGATGCCTGATGGCCACATCGATGAGATAGCCGAGGCGCTGCATCGCCTGGTGAGAGGACCGCATCAGTTGCCCGTGGAGGTCCATGCTGGAGGTCATTGACATCGACCCGACGGATCCCTTGTCGGTGACTCGATACGAGCGTCTATTCGACGAATGTCCCGATGCCTGTATTCAACAGTCGATGGACTGGTGCCGGGCGATAGCCAGTCTTGGGCCGGACAGGCCGATCTTTCTCATCTGCACGGACGGGACACAAGACCTGGCCGGGCTGCCGCTCTATCTCTATGAGGCGGACACGGGAAACGTTATGACGTCCGTTCCTCAGCCGGGACCGTTGGGAGGTGTCTTTCATCGCCCCGGTTTGCCTCACACTCTCATCGGGGAGATCTATCGAGCTCTGCTGGACCGAGCCGTCGCACTGGCGGAACTCCACCACTGCCTCACCCTCAGCGTCATCACGAATCCGTTTACCGACGACCTCGAGTGGTATGAGCGGTATATGTCACCCGACTTCATCCTTGAAAACTTCACCCAGTACGTGCCGCTCGATCGTCCGGCGCACCGCAATCACGGCCATCGCAACAACGTCAACCGCGGCCGTAAAGCGGGCTTTACGGTCAGTTTCTGCAAAAACGAGGCAGAATTAGAGCAGTGGTATCGCATCCACCAAAAGCGGCATCGGGAGATCGGAGCGACGCCGCTGGACTATCGGTTGTTTGAAAATCTGTTTCGCGGCTTGGTGACGAAAGGGCGGGCACAACTCGTCTTGCTCAAGATGAACGATGCGGTGGTCTCAGGCGGCTTCTACGTGTATCACCGACGAATTATGGACGTGTTCATGCTGAGCTTCGACAGCGCGTGTGAAAAGCTGGCACCCAATTTCCTGAACACCGACTATTCCATGGAGTGGGCCAGAGGACAGGGAGTGACAGTCTATAACTGGCAGTCCTCCGCCAATACACGCTGCGGTGTGTATGAGTATAAGCGGCAGTGGGGCAGCATCGAACGCCCGTATTATTTCGTCACGCGCGTGATCGGCGATCGCGGCCGTCTTGCCGCGCTCGGTTCCGATGGCCTCCGCTCATGCTATTCAGGACATTACGTAGTGCCGTTCGGAGTTTTTGAGACCGGATTCAACCAACAGCGCTTTCAGAAGTGCTGAGTGGAATTGAAAGGAGATGCGTCATGTCGCGACCCCTTCCCGTCTATGATTTCGCCACTCCGGCTGCGGAGGAATTTCCATCCATCATTACGCTGGAGAACACGAACGTGTGCAATCTCCGCTGTATCCACTGTCCTCAGGGACAAGGGTTTCCGGATCGTCCAGATTTTCATGCGACCTACATGTCATGGGATGTGTACACCAAGGCGATCGATGAGATTGCGCAGTACCCCATCACCCTGTTGCGCTATTCGCCGGACGGAGAGGCGCTGATCCATCCACAGTTTTTGGATCAAACGGCATACGCTAAGGCCAAAGGTGTGAAGCCGGTCGGCCTGACGACCAATGGCGTACTGCTGGATAATCCGGCGATCGAGCAGGGGAAGCGACTGCCGCGCAAAACCATGATGGAGCGATTGCTGGAGATCGGCATCGACCTCATCGACATCAGTCTGGACGCGGCGCGGAAAGAATCCTACGAACGGGTCCGAGTTGGAGCCGACTATCATCGAGTCTGGTCCAATATCCACCGGCTGTTATATCACCGCGACAAGATGAACGCGCCGACGAAGATCATGCTCAGCATCATCGTGCAACCTGATATTACGCAGGAAGAGGTGGATGAGTTCGTGAAGTACTGGACGCCGTTGGTGGACCGTGTGATCGTCCGCGGCTATCTGACGAACCTTGGACTCACCCCCAGCAAGCCGGGGACGGTCGTGGATCAAATGAGCGGCGTCGAGCGTTGGGCGTGTCCGCAATTTTGGAAGCGCATTACCATCGGCAGTGACGGATCCATCCGCTTCTGCGTCGTGGACTGGCTTGAAAAGACGGTCATCGGCACCATCGGAACTCATTCGATTCGAGAGCTTTGGCACAGCGACGAGTATGCGCGCCTGCGAAAGGCCCATTTAGAGAAGCGCTATGCCGACGCACACGACTTGTGCGGGCCGTGTACGGATTGGATGGGCATGCGCTGGGAATGGGGTTTTGAACTCGCGGTGGATGCCGTGATGGGGAAGCGAAAAGTTGCCGATCAGCCGCCACCGTTGCCGAATGCTGCGACGAGCGGTGGCATCGTTCCCTTGACCTCAATCGGCCGCCATGCGGCCTAGAACAGGATCAATCATGCAATTGGGAAGAGTGCTGATCACAGGCGGGGCGGGGTTGATCGGGTCACATATCGCCGACCATACGATTCGCGCAGGTGCCAGGGAAATCGTTGTGCTGGATAACTTCTCCCGTGGCCGACGTGACAACCTCGCGAGGGCTCTGCGGCATGGCAACGTCAAGATCATCGAGGGAGACATCCGAGATCGGGCGACGGTTGCGGCAGCGATGCAGGATATCGATCTCGTCTTCCACCAAGCGGCCATTCGAATTACCCACTGTGCCCAGGAACCTCGATTGGCCTTGGAAGTGCTCGCCGACGGCACGTTCAATGTGTTGGAAGCTGCCGTCAAAGCCGGTGTGAGAAAGGTGGTCGCGGCATCGTCGGCATCGATCTATGGATTGGCGAATGACTTTCCGACGACCGAATCCCACCATCCCTACAATAACCGCACGTTGTATGGAGCGGCCAAGGCCTTCAATGAAGGCCTCTTGCGGAGCTTTCACGAAATGCATGGGCTCAACTATGTCGCGCTTCGGTATTTCAACGTATACGGGCCTCGCATGGATGTGTATGGCGCGTATACGGAGGTCTTGATCCGATGGATGGAGCGGATCGCCCAAGGACAGCCGCCGATGATCCTGGGCGACGGGACCCAGACGATGGACTTCGTCTA
>CAZNBG010000278.1:0-4669 GCA_964570915.1 uncultured Nitrospira sp.
GCAAAGCCGACTGCAAAGCGGCCTGGCCTTTCTCGCTACCGTGGGCTCCACGGCTCCATTCGTCGGCCTCTTGGGAACCGTCATGGGGATTATCGACTCATTCCGGGAAATCGGCACACAAGGCACAGCCAGTATTGCGGCCGTGGCTCCGGGGGTTTCGGAAGCGTTGATTGCGACCGCCGCCGGGTTGTTTGCCGCGATTCCTGCCGTCATCGCCTATAATTATTTTCTGACACGCATCAGACGAACCGCATTGCATATGGATTCCGTGGTGGTGGAACTCCTGGCCTTGGTCCCAGCCCAAACCAGACCTGTCGCTCCGATCCCCGTTGGGGCGAAGGGATGATTTTCGAAACGAGACAACGTCGCTTCTTGGCGGAGATCAACGTGATTCCGCTCGTGGACGTCGTGCTCGTGCTGTTGGTGATCTTCATGGTCACCGCGCCGATGCTCTATCGGGGCATGGATATCAAGCTGCCGACTTCGGCGTCGAACACGATCAAGCCGGAGATCCGTGCGGTCCTCACGATCGAGAAAGATCAGCGTCTGTACCTCGACAAAGATCAGGTGAGTGTGGCGCAGCTCGAGCGCAAGTTGCGCGTCATGAAAGAAGAACATGCGGACGTCTCGCTGTATCTGCGGGCCGATCGCGACGTGCCGTATGGAATCGTGGTTCAGGTGATGGATGGAGTCAAGAAAGCCGGTATCGAGAAACTCGGCATGGTGACTGACCCGACCGGACCCGAACGAGTTGAGGGGATGTCCCCTCCACATAACCAGTAGGATAAGATTCACGGTGCAGGCTTGGACATCAGCCGGCATGTTAGCGGACGATGAATGGCAGGCGACGCTGACTCGTCGCTTGGCCCGTGCCGTCGTTGTCTCCCTGGTGCTTCATGTGGGAATACTGGCCATTGTCGGGTGGATCCGACTGCCTCAACATGGCGAGCGGCCTCTGGCTTCCATTGAAATATCCCTTGCGAATCTGCAGACGCCTCCGGTAAAGGCTGTTGAGCCGGAGAAGAGCTCGCCGATTAAAAAGGAGATAGCGCGACCCAAACCGGTTGAGCAGCCCAAGCCCCTTGAGCGGTCCAAGCCGGTACCACCAGTCAAAGCCGTGCCGTCCCCGGCACCGCCTGTGAAAGCAGCTCCGGCCCTTCCGCCGGTCCCTCCGCCGGTCGCTCCCGCAAAGCCTTCAAATGACATCATGCGCGATGTCATGAAGGACATTGAATTACCGCCGGACGCTCCGAGGTTGGGAGACATGAGTCCAGAGGACAAACCCAGGAAGCTGCCGGCCATGAAACTGCCGGATGTGCCGGTCGTCGCGGAGACGAGGGAAGCGACGGAGCGAAAGCCGGTCGTTCCCATACCGCCTTCATCCCTGACGGAAGACGTCGCAAAGGAATTGGACGAAGAACTCAAGAAGATCAGGAAGCTCGAGACCCCCAAGACAGCCCCTCCCCCCGAGGTGCCGTCGAAACCCGCGCCGCAGGTTGAGACAAAAGCCGTGAGTATCAAAGCCGTCGACACCACACTCAAGGTTCCTGGGATGGCTCCGGGGTCCAATGCGTATCTCGGACTGGTCCGCCAACGTATCAGTAGTTTTTGGAGCGCGCCTCCGGTGGATGTGGCTAGCCAGGCCTATGTCGTCATTGTGCAATTCAGACTGCATCGAAATGGGTCGGTGACCGGGGTGGCGATCGAACGGTCTTCAGGAAATGAGTACTATGACTTGGCCGGGAAGCGAGCGGTGCTCAACGCGGTCCCCTTGCCGGTGTTCCCATCGGACATGACCGATTCGTATTTCGACGCACATTTCACTTTTACCGTCGGTGAGCCGCAAGGATAAACATATGACGTTTCGAGCTGTGATGATGGTCAGTCTTTGTGCGGTGGTCGGTCTGGCTTGGATCCTTGAATCCGGTGCCGCGGACGTGTTTCTTGAAGCCACAAGGCCTGATTTTCAGAAGATTCCGCTGGGAGTCGCGGGGATCGACAATATCGGCGGGTCAGAGTCGCCCGAAGGACGTGTCAAACTGGGCACACGCATCGAAGACGTACTCAAAGCAGACGTGCGACGCTCCCTCGTGTTTTCTCTTGTCGATTTATCGAGCCTGGGCATTAGAGTCAGTCATTCGGGAGCAGAGCCTGATCCCTCCTTCAAACAAGCTGCAGAAAATGGGGTATCTGTCATCGTATGGGGCAAGGCGGGGATGAAGAACGGAAACAAGGATCCTGATGTCAACATGGATGGGTACGTGTATGATGCCGGAAGCGATGAAGTGGTGGGCGGTAAACGATACGTCGGCTCCACGTCGGTCGTCCGGCTCATGGCCCATCGATTTGCGGATGAGTTGGTGTTCCGGTACACGGGTGAGCCGGGAATTGCCAGGACCAAGATCGCCTATGTCTCGGAGCAAGGATCGGCCCGCGAACTATTCGTGATGGATTATGATGGGTACGAGCCGCGTCAGTTAACGGCTGACGGGTTCTTGAACCTGATGCCACGCTGGTCGCCGGATCGCCGGTTCTTGGTCTTCACTGCGTATCGCAATCGAAACGCTCAAAATATCGACATGATTGAGCTCGCCACGGGGAAACGCTGGACACTGGTTTCACAAGGGGGGTTGAACATCACTCCGGTTCTCTCGCCGGATGGAAATTCGCTGGCCTATTCTTCAAGCCATGAAGGAAACGCCGAACTGTATCGTTTGGATATCCGCACAAAAGCCGTTCAACGACTGACGACGAATGCCGCCGGAGACCTCTCTCCTTCCTGGTCTCCTTCCGGCCGTGAGCTGGTCTTCACATCGGATCGGAGCGGAGGCCCGCAAATTTTTCTCATGAGCGCTGACGGATCCAACGTGCGTCGATTGACGTTTGACGGAGATTATAATGCCGCGCCGGCGTGGTCGCCTCGAGGGAATTGGATCGCCTACGTCTGCCGGACCTCCAAGAAAGAATACAAACTGTGTTTGATCACACCCGACGGGCAGAAGCATGTCCAGCTCACGACAGGACCGGGCGTGGATGATTCTCCCTCGTGGTCTCCGGATGGGCGCCATCTCGTGTTCAGTTCGACGGCGGACGGAAAGAGCCAGATCTACATGATCAATGCGGACGGGAAGGACTTCGAGCGCATTACGTTCACGGGCACGCACAATAGCGCGCCGACATGGTCGCCGGCTTCGTGATTTTTTGGTGAGGCATTGACGATAATCGTCCTCCGCTGTATGAAGGAGAGGACATCTTATGAGGAGGGAATGAATCCAATGAAAAAGTTACCAGCCAGCTACTTGCCGTTGATTCTTGGACTCATCGTACTGGGCACCCCGGCGTGTTCGAAGAAGGCGGTCCAATCGGGAAGCGGCACCCAGACATTACAGGAGGAAATGGCCAAGGGAGGGATGGCGAAGGAAGGCACCGGCTCGAATTTCCCCGATACGTCCCTCTCCGGCCGTGACGAGTCGAACGGTTTGCGCGGATTGGATCGCAATCCTTCCGAAGAACGGCTCGGCGGCAATACGGGCAATAATGGGAATATCGGTAACTCCGGGAACTCTGGGAATTCCGGCAATACCTTGGTGGCGAAATCCGACCCTGGGACTGCCGCTCGCCAGTTGGACGAAATTCGTACCGAACAGGCGGCATCGGCGGCAGCCGGACTGCGGGATGCCTTTTTTGCCTACGACAGTTTTTCAATCACGGATGAAGGTCGCCAAGCGCTGTCCAGTGATGCGGAATGGGCCAAATCGAACCCGAGCGTGCAACTGAAAATCGAGGGACATTGTGATGAACGGGGCACCTCAGCCTATAATTTGGTGTTGGGTGAGAAACGCGCAAAAGCCGTTCGGAACTATCTGGTTGAGCTGGGTGTGCCCTCCAATCATTTGTCGGTCATTTCCTATGGCAAAGAACGGCCATTCTGCACGGAGCATGCGGAATCTTGCTATTCGCAGAACCGCCGCGGACATCTCGTCGTTAAGACGGGGAAGTAGGAAGATCGGAGCTGGGGAACGCGGCTCCGTCTTCGTGGATCGCTCGGAGAATAGTGGATATGGAACGCCAACGGCGAGCTAAGAACGGTGTGATCCTGAGCCTCGCAGCCGCAGGGGCTGTTTGGTCGGGCTGCGTGGCACAGCAGGCCGATCTGAAACAGACCGAAAAAGTTCTCCAGCAGCAGCTCTCACAGACCAGGGCTCGGCAAAGTCAGGAAATTACGACTCTCCGAGAATATGAGTTGCCGCAGTTGCGTGGAGAGTTGGAAAAGGTTCTGCATCAGGCACAAGAGCTCCAGACTAAACAGGAAGACCTCAAGCATCGGGCGGCGCAACTGGAGCAGCAGACGAGGAAGTTGGAGCAGCAGGTGACAAAGCTTGAAACCGACGGCAGCACGCGCCACCTGTGGGTGCAAAAGAGCTTCGAGACCCAGGACGCCAAGGTTTCGGCCAAGCTGGATGATATGGCCAAGGCCATGGAAGCCATGAAGAAGGATATCGTAGAAGTCGTCCAGCGTACCAACGAAGGCCTTGCCAAGCGGGTTGACGTGAAGCTTAATGAACAACGAAAAGATGCGAAGGAAAACCACAATAGGATCGAGCAGGTCTCGCAAAGGTTTGCTAAATTTAATCAGGCGTTGACGGGATTTTGAGAGGCTATTACCGGG
>CAZNBG010000279.1:0-4653 GCA_964570915.1 uncultured Nitrospira sp.
CCGACGATGATGTCGGCACGGGTGGACCGGACTTGATCCGGGGAATCTATCCGACGGCAAAGTTTGTGACCGCCCAAGGCATCACCGATGTTCCGGATGACCAGCTCAAAGCCGTCTATGATGAGATGATCGTCGTCCGTCGTTCAAGGGAGACGTAATCATGCCGATGCCTTATTACGTATCCCCTGAGCAGATGATGCAGGACAAGGCCGAGTATGCCAAAAAGGGGATTGCCAAAGGCCGTTCGATCATCGCGATGGAGTATGTCGATGGCATCCTGTTGACTGCGGACAACCCGAGCGCGTCGCTGCACAAAGTTTCTGAAATCTACGACAACATCGCATTTGCGGGCGCGGGTAAGTACAGCGAGTTTGAGAACCTTCGAAAGGCGGGAATTCGTCACGCCGACCTGAAGGGATTCATGTACAGCCGCGAGGACGTCACCGGCCGTTCGCTGGCGAATGGGTATTCGCAAAGCCTCGGAACCGTATTTAGCCAGGAAATGAAGCCGCTTGAGGTGGAGATTCTTGTCGTGCAGGCCGGGACCAGCAACCATCCGAACGAAATGTATCGTATTTCATTTGACGGCAGCATCATCGACGAAAAGAACTTTGCGGTGATCGGTGGAAGAGCTGAAGCGGTGCAGACCGTTCTGAAGGAAAAGGGCCCGAGCCAGGCTCCGTCTTTGGACGCGGCGCTCACGCTGTGTGTCACGGCGCTCGAACAGACGGCGAATCAAAAGTTGCAGCCTGAAGGATTGGAAGTCGCGGTTCTGGATCGAACCCGTGTCGGACGAAAGTTCCGCCGTTTGTCGATCAATGACATTCATCGCATCCTCTCCCCCTAGCCGCCGCCTTTCATAGGAGGCTCCCTTTGTTGCAGATCCGCGAACGGGCGTGTAATCTGTTGCTAAGCCTTCCATGACGCCGTCGGGTCCCATGAAACAAAGGATCTTTGGCCTCGAGAATGAGTACGGTCTTATTTTTTCTCCAAACGGTCGTATCTATCTTCCAATGGAGAAAGTCCTTGGGTACATCTTTGAAGGACTGATTCCAAACAGCTGGCCGTCCAACGCGTTTTTAGTCAACGGTGCGCGGTTCTATCAGGACACCGGCTGTCATCCTGAGTATTCTACGCCCGAATGCGACAACATTGTCGACCTCGTCGTCCATGACAAGGCGGGAGAGCGGCTGTTGGAAGCCTGTTTGCCCGCGGCGGAGGAACGGCTTCGGGAGGAAGGGCTGTCCGGAGAAATCTATATTTTCAAGAATAACACGGATTCCCTGGGCAACACGTACGGGTGCCATGAGAACTTTCTCATGCGGCGCGACGTAGACTTTTGGAAAGTGACGGAGCAGCTCATCCCGTTCTTCGTGACCCGGCAGGTGTTCAGCGGCGCCGGAAAAGTATTAAAGGTATCCGGAAAACCGCAGTACTTCATCTCGCAACGGGCTCAGCATATTCATGAGAAGACCTCGTCGTCGACCACGTCCTCCAGGAGTATCATCAATACCCGCGATGAGCCCCATTCCGATGCCGAGCGCTATCGGAGGCTCCACATCATCGTCGGGGATTCCAACATGTCCGAGTATGCGACCTACCTCAAGGTGGGGACGGCGGCGCTGGTTCTGTCCATGATCGAAGAAGGGTACACCGTGCATGGGATGGAGCTTGAGGATTCCGTCAAGGCCATCCGTGAAGTCTCACGTGATCCGACCCTGAAAAAGAAAGTCAAGCTCGATGACGGGCGGCAACTGACCGCGATCGAAATTCAACGGGTCTACTTGAAGAGAGCCAGGGAATATCTGGCCCAGCAGGCTCACGAACCCGTCCTCGATGATGTGTGTGACAAGTGGGAGACTATACTCGAGCAGTTGGAGGAGGATCCCATGCAGCTCACGCATCAAATTGATTGGGTCACGAAGAAACATTTGATCCAATCCTACGTGGACAAGAAAAATTGCGGGTGGGACGACCCGAGGGTGTTTCTGTTGGATTTGCAGTTCCATGATGTGAAACGGACGAGGGGACTGTATTACTTGATGGAGTCTCGTGGGCTGATCGAACGCATCGTCGAGGAAGAGGCCGTCCAGCGGGCGATGTCCACCCCTCCGCAAACCACGAGAGCCAAGGTGCGCGGGGACTTTATCCGATTCGCACGGGCCAAGAATCGATCCTATACCGTGGATTGGACGTACCTGAAGCTCAACGGATATTGGGAGGAGACGATCCTGTGTATGGACCCTTTCAGCGCGGTCAATCGACGGGTCGAAGAATTGATTTCTCAAGTGTCCGGAGGGCGGTTCTATCGATGAGGCCGACGCACGATCTACGCGCTCGATGCCGTGTCCTGCTGAGCCGTTTCGCGCTCGGTACCGCCGTTCTGCTCGCCGCCAATCTTCCGGCAGACCTGTTCTCAGGCTCGCTGCCGGCTCCTTCGAAGTTCGATGGCCAGTATAGCGGAAGGCAAGGACAAATCCTCGTCGTCAAGGTTCCTGCCGATGATGCAGTGACCCAGGTGGAGGGGAAGTTCCTCGGCCGCTCCCTCAGCTTTTTCCCGGATACTCGACCTGAAGAGGCCAAAGGATTCGTCGGATTGCTCGGAATCGATCTGCAGGACGAGCCGGGACACCATGCACTGACCGTCGAGGCCAAGACCGGGGAACAGAGTCGCACCTTCCGTTATCAGATCGTGGTTGTGAAAGAGAAATTTCATGTGGAGCACCTCACGCTTCCCAAAGACAAAGTCGACCTGGATGACAAAAGTTTGGCTCGCTGGAAGGCTGAGCAGGAGCAGGTGAAAGAAGCGTTAACGACGGATTCCCAGATCAAGCTATGGCAGCCGGGTTTCGTGGAGCCGGTCAGCGGAAAGCGAACCGGGATTTTTGGAAGTGTCAGAATCATGAACGGTCAGGCGCGTAATCCCCACAATGGCGAAGACATTGGTGCGCCGCTCGGCAAGGACGTTGCCGCGACGAACGATGGTGTCGTGCGGCTCACCGTCGATCATATTTTTTCCGGGAAAGGCGTCTATGTCGACCATGGGCTCGGGTTTTATTCGATGTATTTCCACCTTTCTGAAGTTCTGGTGAAGGCCGGTGATGTTGTCAAGGCCGGCCAGATCGTTGGAAAAGTAGGGGCGACCGGGCGAGCCACCGGTCCCCATCTCCATTGGGGGGTCAAGCTCAACGGTGCTCGCGTGAATCCCTATGCGCTGTTGGACCTGCCGTTCAGGAGTGTGACCCAACCGGCCGTTCCAGTGCCTGTCGCGGATGCGCCTTCCGGTGTGGGTACATCAATTCCGTAGTTGCAGCCGGTTTCATTCCTGTTCTTCCACGCGATTTCGGGTTGCCCTTGTCCCATTGCGGGCCTACCCTGCTGAGCGTAAGGCATCAGATATGAGAATCTTCCTATTTGTCCTCTCGGTGCTCTCGCTCTTGCTTGCCGCGCAGCGATTCTCGGTTGCCGAACATACCGGGCAGCACAAGGGAGGGCTCTTCTTTCTCCTCATCGGCATCCAGCTCCTGATTGCCGCGGCACTCATTCAAGGCCACCGTGAAGAGCGCGCCGCCAAGTCATCGACGTCTAAAGATGAAAGAGACAACAACGGAGCGGGAAAGGGTGTCGCGAATGCCTCAGTGGAACAAGAGAAGAAGTCTTAGGGGAAGTGGCTTCGCTCGATTGGTTCGTCTGGATAGGATTGGGATTTTAACTGCATTCTCTCTTCCAACATTCGATCGCCTCACGAATGAAGATTAATCAGGCAACGAAAGACTACGAAAAATGGCTGGGAAGACAGATTCCACTAGTGCCCGCAGACCTCCGCTTGAAGCACTCTTTCATGAAACGAAACAGCTTTGCCTTCCTGCGGGCAACATTTTATCGATGGATGCAGGTGTGGGTTGAAGCCTGTGCGGATTTGGCCACAGCCCCGGTTCTGCGGGCAATTGGGGACCTGCACGTGGAGAACTTCGGCACGTGGCGCGACAGCGAAGGCCGTTTAATTTGGGGGATCAACGATTTTGATGAGGCCTATCCCCTCCCTTACACGAACGATCTCGTGCGATTGGCGGTGAGTGTGAAGCTCGCCGTCACAGCCGAGCATCTCCTCACCAAGCCAAGGAATGCCTATGACGCCATCCTGACAGGCTACATGGAGGGGTTGAAGTCAGGTGGCCGAGCGTTTGTGTTGTCCGAGCAGCATCCCTGGCTGCGTGATATTGCAACCAGCTCTCTCCGCGACCCGGTAAAGTTCTGGCACAGAATGCAGACCCTTCCGGTTGTACAAGGATCTGTTCCTCAAGCGGCTAGGAGGGCCCTTGATCTCGTGATGCCGGAAGCAGGACTGTCGTATAGCCTTCGGCGTCGAGTTTCGGGCTTGGGAAGTCTAGGGCACCCGCGATTCGTGGCATTGGCGGAGTGGCGTGGAGGGATGATCGCCAGGGAAGCCAAAGCACTCGTCTCCTCCGCCTGTTTGTGGGCTCAGAGGGGACAAGGACTCAATGAGATTTTGTATTCGACGATGTTAGACCACGCCGTTCGCTGTCGAGATCCTTTTATGCGGATGGAGGGAATCTGGCTCCTTCGCCGGCTTTCCCCTTATTGCTCCCGCATTGAACTCACGGCCCTGCCGCGTAAACGAGACGAAGACAA
>CAZNBG010000280.1:0-4646 GCA_964570915.1 uncultured Nitrospira sp.
AACTGGGTAAAAGAAGGTTCGTGAAATTTTGTGGGGAATTTGAAGGGACGGGATGTGTAAAGTGGCATTGCCGATATCGTCGTATGCGAGGGGTTTATCGGCAACGTGGCGTTGAAGATTTCCGAAGGTGTTGCCGAGATGATCAAGCGGTTGCTGCTCAAGGAAATTTCCGGTCACTTCCTGGGGCGATTGGCCTACCCCTTGATTTCCGGTCCCCTGGTGAATCTGAAGCGAAAAATCGACTATGCGGAATTCGGCGGCGCCCCACTGCTGGGGGTCAATGGGATTACGATGATTTGTCATGGACGATCGTCGGCCAAGGCCATCAAAAATGCAATTCGACGGGCGAAGGGCATGGCTGAGGGTGGTGTGCGAGACCTGATCCAGCGGAACATCGAAGCGAGCCGTTCCCAGCCACCGGTGGAATTCGAGTCATGAAAGCTTGTATTGCGGGAACCGGCTCCTATGCGCCTGCCAGGGTGCTGACGAATGCGGATCTTGAGCGCATGGTGGCCACGTCGGATGAATGGATTCGAGACCGGACCGGCATCCGTGAGCGGCGTATTGCAGCGACCGGGGAAGCCTGTTCGGATTTGGCGGTGCAGGCCGGAAAACGGGCACTGACTGCGGCGGGTGTGGCAGCAACCGATCTCGACATGATTTTGGTCGCCACTTGTACAGGTGATTACCCTCTGCCGGCAACAGCCTGTCTCGTGCAGTATCAGCTTGGTGCGACCAAAGCTGCGGCATGTGATCTGTCGGCCGCCTGTTGCGGATTTGTCTATGCGCTTTCGGTGGCGGATGCGTACGTCAAAAATGGGATGCGTCATGTCCTGGTGATTGGATCAGAAGTCATGTCCGCCATCACGGATTGGAGCGACCGTAACACATGCGTGCTGTTCGGGGATGGGGCCGGTGCGGTGGTCGTCAGCGCCAGCGATGGAGAGCGTGGGATCCTGTCCACTCACCTTCGCTCCGACGGCGCCCTTTGTGAGTTGATTATGGTGCCGGGAGGAGGTTCTCGTACTCCGCCTTCCGACAAAGTGATCACGGAACGGATGCACTATATCAAGATGAAAGGGAACGAGACTTTCAAGGTCGCTGTGCGCACCTTGGAAGACATCGCGCGTGCGACCCTTTCGGCCAATCATCTCTGCGTGGAAGATCTTGACCTCTATGTACCGCACCAGGCCAATGTCCGGATTCTCAAGGCGGTCATTGAGCGGCTTGGCCTTCCGAACGAAAAGGTCATGCTGAATGTCGATCGATATGGGAATACTTCGGCCGCCTCTATCCCGATCGCTCTGGATGAAGCGGTTCGCGAAGGCCGTATCAAGGATGGTTCGTTAGTGATGCTTGGTGCATTTGGGGCAGGATTGACATGGGCTTCTGCGATGATCAGGTGGTAAGGGAATTTCCGTTGGTGATCCGGCAGAACGTCGGAAGCAGACTCCCACTCATCGCGGGAGGATGGCGGCGTGTAAAAACTTTTTCCCGTTGACTTTGCGAAGGATTTCTAAGATATCTAACGCCCCATGGCTCAAGGAATCGGGCTTGTTTTCCCAGGACAGGGTTCCCAGTCAGTCGGTATGGGGAAGGCGCTCTATGACGCCCATCCCTCTTTGAAGTCTGTCTATGATGAGGCGTCCTCGGTTTTGAGCTATGATGTCGGGGCGTTATGCTTTACCGGACCGGCTGAGCGGCTCAATCTGACGGAATTCACCCAACCGGCCTTGCTGGTGAGCAGCATGGCGGCGTTGAGGTTGTTGGAACCGGTTGGAATCACACCGGTTGCGGTGGCCGGCCATAGTTTGGGCGAGTATTCGGCATTGGTGGCGGCAGGCGGCCTCTCATTTCAGGATGCGGTCGGATTGGTTCAGAAACGGGGGCGCTATATGTCGGAAGCCGTGGCTCCGGGAACCGGACTTGTGGCGGCACTGTTGGGCCTCACTGCGGAAGTGGTCAAAGACGTGTGCCGCACGGCATCGTCTGTTGGAATTGTCGCGGCAGCCAATTTCAACTCGCCGGGCCAAGTTGTCATTGCCGGTGAAAAGGCGGCGGTGGAACGAGCGATCGAGGTGGCTAAGGCACAAGGCTGTAAAAAGGCGATTCCTCTGCCGGTGAGTGTGCCTGTCCACACTCCGTTGATGCAGCAAGCCGCTGATCGATTGGCCAAGGACTTAGCCGCGGTTCAGTGGTCTGACCTCAATGCCCCGCTGGTGAATAATGCGGAGGCGAAGGCGATCAGACTGGCAAGCGAAATCCAGGCGTCGTTGGTCCGCCAGCTGCCCTCTTCAGTCCTGTGGGAAGAGACTGTGCACACAATGGGAAAGATGGGGGTGACGACGTTTGTGGAGGTTGGTCCCGGTACGGTATTGGCCGGCTTGATCAAGCGGATTTTACCAGACGCCAAATTGTTGAACGTGAACGATCCAAAGTCATTGGATACGACGCTCCGGGCAGTGAGCTAGCGCACAATCGACGGTATATGAAAAACCAGATGACGAACATTTTGTCGGCTTGTTAACGTACCGCCGGAAAGGTCTGTGATGTCATTACAAGGAAAAATCGCTATTGTCACCGGCGCTGCCCAAGGAATCGGTCGGGCCATTGCCGAAAGCCTCGCTCAAGCTGGGGCCGACATCGCCGTGGCCGACCTTGACCCGGGTCGTTCGTTGGAAACGGTCGGCTTGGTCGAAAAACTTGGGCGAAAGGCATTGAATCTGAAAGTCAACGTGGCTGATGCCAATGACACCAAAGCGATGGTCGAACAAGTCTTGAAGGCCTGGGGGAAAGTCGACATCCTCGTCAACAATGCGGGAATCACTCGTGATGGGTTGTTATTACGGATGAAAGAGGAAGATTGGAATCTGGTGCTGCAGATCAATCTGAACGGCACCTTTAATTGCACGAAAGCGGTCTTGCAGCCGATGACCAAGCAGCGGTACGGTCGTATCGTCAACATCGCCTCGATCGTCGGAGTGATCGGGAACGCAGGTCAGGCGAATTATTCGGCTTCCAAGGCGGCTGTCATCGGGTTTACCAAAACCGTTGGTCGGGAATATGCCAGCCGTAACGTGACGGTCAATGCGGTGGCGCCCGGTTTCATCGATACTGCGATGACCCATGGGTTACCGGCCGATGTGAAAGACACGTTGCTGAAACAAATCCCGTTGGGGCGGCTGGGTACACCTGCGGATGTTGCTGCGGCCGTCCGGTTTCTCGTGTCCGAAGACGCGGCCTACATTACGGGGCATGTCATGCATGTGAACGGCGGGATGTTGATGGTGTAAAGGCGTCGAATTTCTTGGACGTACAGCCGTCACAGATCCCCATGTGACGGTGCAGAGTGAGTCATACTGGGGAAGGAGGTAGCGATGGCAACAGTTGAAGAGCGCGTGAAGAAGATTATTGCTGAACAGCTTGGTGTGGAGGAAGATGAGGTGACACCGGAGGCCTCCTTTGTCGAAGACCTTGGGGCGGATTCACTTGATACCGTCGAGCTGGTGATGGCACTCGAAGAGGAATTCTCGATCGAAATTCCCGATGAGGATGCGGAGAAGATTCTGACCGTGGGCAAGGCATTGGACTATATCAAGGAAAAGTCCTAAGCATGTCTGAAAGAACGTCCGATCCGATCACACGACGCGTGGTGGTCACCGGTCTAGGGCTGGTCACGCCACTCGGCACGGGTGTCGACAAAACCTGGAAAGCGCTCTGCGCCGGGGAATCCGGGATCGGCCGAATCACCAAGTTTGATCCGACGGGCTATGACGCGCAGATTGCCGGTGAGGTCAAAGATTTTGATCCGGCTCGGTTCATCGAGAAAAAAGAGATCAAGAAGATGGATGCGTTCATCCACTATGCCGTGGGCGCCGCCCAGTTGGCCGTAGATGATGCCGGATTAAAAGTTATGCCGGAGGAGGCCACGAAGGTTGGGGTCTATATCGGCTCCGGGATCGGCGGGCTGGGATCGATCGAGCACTATCATGAGGTGCTCAAAGGCAAGGGGCCTGGGCGCGTCTCACCGTTTTTCATTCCAATGACCATCATCAACCTGGCCTCCGGGCAAGTGGCGATTCGAATCGGAGCCAAGGGGCCCAACTCGTGTGCGGTGACCGCCTGTGCCACGGGCAACCATTGTATCGGGGACGCCTACCGCCTGATTCAGCGGGGGGATGCCGATGTCATGGTGGCCGGCGGTGCCGAGGCGGCCGTGACTCCGTTGGGTGTGGCGGGATTCGCGGCGGCCAAGGCGTTATCGTTTCGGAATGACGAACCAACCAAAGCGAGCCGCCCATTCGACCAGGATCGGGATGGATTTGTGTTAGGTGAGGGGGCGGGTGTGGTGGTGATCGAGGAACTCAGTCACGCCCTTCGACGAGGGGTGAGAATTTACGGCGAGATTATCGGGTATGGGATGAACAGTGATGCGTATCACATTACGGCGCCACCCGAAGAAGGGGAGGGAGCCGTCCGCTGTATGGAATTGGCACTCAAGGATGCCGGAATCAGGCGTGATCAGATCGGGTATATCAATGCGCATGGGACCTCGACGATGGCCGATGCGATTGAGACGCGAGCGATTAAGCAGGTGTTCGGTGAACACGCCTTTCGTCTTCCGGTCAGCTCGACCAAATCCATGA
>CAZNBG010000281.1:0-4644 GCA_964570915.1 uncultured Nitrospira sp.
TGGAAGAGGACGCCCGCGAGGCGAAGCGCGGGCTTTGGAAAGATCCGGCACCAACCCCGCCATGGATCTATCGCAAGCTACAGCGAAACCAAGTGCCAGAGGGATCGGATCTCGCCTGTCCGCGTCCGGCCTCCCGGCCGATGGCTCAGAACGCCAGTCCTTTGCCTGGAGCGTCAGATGTCATTGGGAACCGGCGGAGCCATATCTATTACCGAGTCGACTGTCCCGGCTATCATGCGGTGGCCGAAGGCAACCGAATCGCGTTTGTGACCGTGGAAGCGGCGGAACAGGCGGGATATCGCGTGGCCGGAAATTGTCCGTGACTGAACAGGCGGAATCTCGCTCACGATCATCGAAGGGAAGACGGAGTTCGACGGAGATGTTATCTGGATCTTACGAATGGAAGCCCAGACGCGGAAGCTGGGAGAGCGACCAGCGATCATTCCGGCAATTCATCGATAATGGCCGGTCTCTCGGGATCGGTGGACTGGATATGCCGTCATGCCTGTCCGCGTACAGGGATTGAAAAGGTCACCCGTGTACCCTGGCCTGGTTGACTGCTGATCGTGACGGTTCCCCCGAGCGGTCGTACACGCTCCTTCATGCCAATGATGCCCACCGATTTTCTTCCGCTGGGCACTAAGGTGGGCTCGAATCCAACCCCGTCGTCCGCCACAACGAGTTCGATTCCTTGTTCGGTCCCTTTCAAACTCACGGTGACCCGTTGTGCGTTCGCGTGTTTGGTCACATTGCTCAGACTTTCCTGTAAGAGACGGAACAGAGCGGTCATGACTGCCGGGGGGAGCTCATTCGGCACGTCGCGTTCCTCAAACTCGACTGTGAACTGAGCCTTCCCGTTATATTCTTCGATCAAGCCACGAATCGGTATGAGGAGTGATATGTCTCCAAGGTTGCGGGGAAGCAGGTCATGAGAGAGAGCTCGCAGATCTTTCAAGATGTCCATAAGCTTGCCGCTCATGGAGGTGATTCGTGACGCAAGGTCCGGCGATCGCTCCCTGCACGTCTTTGCCAGCAGGTTCGCTTCCAAGACCAGCGCCGTCACTCGCTGACAGTGATCGTCGTGGAGTTCTCTGGCGATGCGTTTCCGTTCCGTTTCCTGCACAGTGAACAATTTCTCGTTGAGCTCCAAAAGTTCGGCCCGATTAGATTCTAATTCCCGTTGCTGCCGATGCAATCGTTCCTCAGCTTCCTTTCTCACGCCAATGTCTTGAAAAGCAACCCGCAGCCGTTGGCCATTTCCCTCGCCAATGGTGACGGGGACCGCGTGTAGGGCGGCCAAGAAAGGAGTGCCGTCGGATGCTCTCATTTGTCTTTCGCATGTAGATAATTCCTGTCGAGCCACGGCATGCTTGAGAAACATCGCCACGCCGTCGACATCGCGGTCCTGGATGAAAGACAAGAAATTACGGGGGGGGGTGACGGCCTCGTGCAACAGCGACGCTCCCTCGGGATTCAGATCATACATGCGGCCCTGGGCGTCGACCGTCGCGTAGCCGATCGGGATGGATTCATACAACTCACGATAGCGATCACGGCTCTCCTCCGCTTCGAGTTGAGCCCGCTGCAATTCCTGATTTTGCATCTCCAGTTCGATTTGATGTACGCGCAACTCGTGCACCAGAATCTCGATATCCTTCGGCACCGAGTTGGGGTCGTGGCGAACCAGACGGTCCAAGTACGATTCAGCCCGCCGCCGAAATTCGGCCAACACCCTGGACGATTTGGGGCTCATACAGCACCTCTTGGATGGGCTTATGGTTTCCGTCTAATGAGAGCCCCCAGCCCGATGGGCATTTCATCCAACCCATTCACAAGAAAGACTGTCAACCGTACACCCACTCGCTTTCCATCTTTACGGACATACTCCTTTTCGAACGTGTTGGATTGTCTCGTTCTCACGACCTGTTCGACGAACTCAGCACTACGAGCACGGTATTCGGGAGGAGTCAGCGATTGATAGCTGTGTTGCAACAGTTCATCCCGGGTGTAACCGATCAGGTCGATAAACCTCCGATTCACCTCTTGAAACTTACCCTCGAGCGTGGTGAACACCAACGCCTCGGACGACGAGTCAAACAGGCTGGTGAGCCGCTCAACCACTCCCCGTCGTTCAGTCACATCGATGCCTATCCAACATTGCGCCCATCCGGGAAGCGGAAGCTCCTGCGCCATCGGAAGCCACGCGACATACCGCTCCGATCCATCCTTACAAACGATCCGTCTCTCTTCGAAACGGTTTCCTTCAACGAAACCGCCGTCCCGATCCGCACCGGTCTTCGGACTTCGGACGAGCAATTGGAAGGCATCCGGTTTGCCGATCATGTCCTTCGCGCTATAGCCGGTCACTCGCTCGCATTCATGATTCCATGCGATGGTGCGCAGCTGGTCGTCGAAGACAACCAGCAAAACAGGCATATAGTCGAAGAGCCCCTGCAAGCGGCTCTCACTCGTTCGCAGCGACGCTTCCAACTTCTTGACGGCATTGATATTGGTGAAGGTCAGAACACCCCCGTCGATCACGTTTTCGATGGTTCGGTACGGCATGACGCGCAGCAGGAACCAATCGCCGTGCTTCGTCTCGACCTGCAACTCTTTGTAGGCGAGCGTCTCCAGCACCTGTCTCAAGTCATCCACCAAGCGGTCGTATTTGAGGTTCGTCGCGATGTCGCTGATCGGTCGCCCGACGTCGCTCGGGATCACGTTGATGACGGAAGCGGCCTGCGGCGTGAACCGCATGATATTGAGATTATTGTCGACGAAGACGGTCGCAATGTCCGTACTGTTCAACAGATTCTTCATGTCGTTGTTCGACTGCGACACATCTTCGATCTTTTGTTGCAGCTCGGAATTGACCGTCACCAATTCCTCATTGAGGGATTGGAGTTCCTCCTTCGACGTCGTCAGCTCCTCATTGGTACTCTGCAGCTCCTCATTCGTGGACTGCAGCTCCTCGTTCGCCGACTTCAGTTCTTCTTGCGACGTTTCCATCTCTTCCACGGTCGTCTGGAGTTGTTCCTTGGTGTATTTCAGCTCCTTGGCCAACTCCTCCGCCGCCTTGGATGGCTTGCCACCCTCCTTCTTCACCCGGCCGAGCGACTTGCCCAGTATCTGTTCTTCAAATGAGATCAGCACCATGCCCCGCGTGATCGATCTCCCGCTCAGGGGTCGAACGAGTATCTTCACGGGCTGGTAGCCGCCGTTCACCTGCACTCTTAGCCCTTCACGCTCAACCTCACGGCGCTGCAGAAGTGCTTTGCGGACGAGGGCGCCCAGTTCGAGGCGTAGCCCTTCGCGAGCCATCGTGAAAATATTCATTGCCGCCTCGCCTGAGGCCGGCTCCAGATACCGGCCCGTGCGGCCTTGGATATACAGGATGTCGCCACTTTCATTGACCAGTACCGATGGGGGAACGAACCGCTCCAACAGCAGCTGCTTCGACAGATCCGAAAAGGACACCCCCAGATCCATCGGTGATTTTTGGGGCTGGTGTGATTTATTCTGATCAGGAGGAAGGAGCGCGCTGGGGAGGTCGATCAAGCCGGTCGCCGCAACAGGTGATTCTTTGCGGCGAAAGATCTTCCATTTGTGATCCACGGTCGCAAAAATATCATGGAATCCGCCGATCGTTTCGGACGACCCCAGGAACAATACTCCGCCTGGACTGAGGGTATAGTGGAACAGCGGCAGCAGCTTCTTTTGCAGCTCGGCGGTGAAATAAATGAGCAAATTACGGCAACAGAGCAGATCCAGTTTGGTAAACGGAGGATCCATAAGCAGGTTCTGCGGTGCAAAGACCACCATCTCCCGGATGGTCTTGGACACACGATACCCGTACTCGTCCTTCGCGAAGAACCGTTGCAGCCGCTCCGGCGACACGTCGGTCGTGACGGTGGGCAGATAGAGGCCTTGGCGGGCTCGGTCCACCGCGTCCTTGTCGATGTCGGTCGCAAAAATCTGCACTTTCACGGTGCCGAGCATTTTCAGATGATCCAAACATTCCACGATGGCGATTGCGATAGAATAGGCCTCTTCACCGGTCGAGCAGCCGGGGATCCACACTCGAACACTGCTGTGCTTGCCTTTGCTTTTCAACACCGCCGGCAGTGCCTCTTCCTTCAACATTTTGAAGGCCTCGGGATCGCGGAAGAAGTTGGTCACGCCGATCAAGAATTCCTTGAACAGCAGATCAAGTTCGTTGGGGTTCTCTTGCAGATACCGGACATACCTGCCGATATGGCTGATCTGGTGCACGTTCATCCGGCGTTCGATACGCCGGTAGAGCGTATTCTTCTTGTAGAATGAAAAGTCGTGGCCGGTATGGGTGCGCAACAGGGTGAAGATCCGCAGCAGCGAGGACGAAACCGTCCGTTCTTGCACGGCGACGTCGCGAGGAATTTTCGCGCTGTGCCGGACATAGCCCATCAGTTTCTGCGGGAGATCTTGAGCTGAGGCAACATAGTCCACCAGTCCCGTCCCAAGCGCGCTTTTTGGCATGCTGTCGTATTTGGCGGACCGGGTATCCTGAACGAGCGCCAAGCCCTAATGTTCGTTCCCCGCCTTCACCAGGAGCGTGCAGTAGGTCCTCATGACGGCACTGATCCCCGCTATGCCCCGGTTCTCTTT
>CAZNBG010000282.1:0-4640 GCA_964570915.1 uncultured Nitrospira sp.
GCAGCTGACTCTTAATCAGCGGGCCGTAGGTTCGACCCCTACACGGCCCACCAAATTTCCCAAGACCTTACACTCCTAACGCAACGGGTACCGGCCCCGAGTGGCCTAGTTTTGTACCCAGGGCCGGGAGGCGATCCAACAGCTCCACGCCATCGCGCAAGCTTTCCGGATAATGATGTGCATAGCGTTGCGTCATGACAGGCGATTTATGACCCAGTAGACGCTGGACCTTATAGATGTCGATCCCTCCTTGGACCAGACGCGTGGCGAAGGTATGCCGCAAATCGTGGAAATGAAAATCGGTAATCTCCGACTTGTTTAGGGCCAAACGAAACGAGCGGCGCAAATGGCCCCCCTCCAGCGGCGTGAAGGTCCGGCTACAGAAGACGAGGTCGATCTGTAACGACCGAATCTTATTCTTCTGCCGTAGAATCGAGAAGACTGTCTCATTGACAGGAATCGTGCGGCGTTCGCCATTCTTCGAGCGCAACACCGTCACCGTCCTCCGAGTGAAATCGACGCCTCTCCAACTCAGCTCCAAAATTTCACCCATGCGCATGCCCGTATGCAGCGCAAAGGTGACCAGATCATGAAGCCAGGGAGCGCAGCCCTTCAGCAGCCGTGCTTCCTCTTCCAGAGTGAGCCATCGATCTCGCCGGTTATTCTCACGCTCCATTGAGACCCGTGCAACGGGATTGTCTCGACACCATTCCCACTCCCGGACTGCCAGATTGAAGGCTTTCTTCAGAGTCGCGAGCTCCCGATTGATGGATGCTGGTTTCAAGCCCGCAGCATAGCGACGGGTCTTGTACTCGGCTATGACTTTGGGTGTGATGTCCACCAAAGGTCGTCCTCCGAAAAACGCCTTCAGACTCGTGCCATATGTCCGATAGTGGCGCGGCTGAGCTTTTCGCGAGGCATGCTCTAAGAGGAAACGTTCCATTAACTCATCAAAGGTTCGGGTCTTCTCCTCTTGCGTTTCGAACCATCGGCCCTCAATGAGCTGACTTTGCACCTTGCCCCAGATCGCCTCTGCCAGTCGCTTTTCGCCGGTTCCGGTCGAGCGCCGGACCTGCCGCCCTTGATACATGAATCTCATACACCAAACTTTTCCTCTCTTAACGAGCCCCATGCTGGTCCTCCTCCCGTGGTGGGCTCGCTATTGGTCTAGTTTCCCCGCGTGAAGTATAGACGGCGCGTTTGGCGTTCTCAATGAGGCGATCTACGTCCATAGCGGGCTTGGTGCGTGCGCATTTGACAGAGGCAGAGGCTCGTTCTCTAGTCATCTGACAATTCTGGAGCCATCGCTCAATCGCATCCGACTCAAATCGGAGGACGCCATTGATTTTAAGTGCGGGGATTTTCCCTTGAGCCGCCCAGGCATAAATGGTTTTGTCCTTAACTTGAAGCTGTGAAACCATGTCTTTGATCGTCAGGAGCATCGACACACCTTTATTATCAGTGTGCTAATCGCCAACGAGATCCAAGATGTCCAGCGAAGGCTGAAAATATTGTTCAGTGCTCAATAGCGTCAATTGGGAACAGGTGAGTTCACCATTTTCAGCCATAGTACTTAGCCTTTCTCTCCCTGATCCCCTTCTCAAGAATGTCTAACCCTTCCTCCGAAACACCTCTTGCATCTTGATAATTCAAATACCAATCAAGCGCCTCTTCAAAGTCCACCTTAGCTGGCCGTCCAGGCCGTTCAGGTTGCCGCACCGGAAGACCATTATTTTCCCAGGAATAGATAGTTGTTCTGTTCACACCGAAGAGTTTTGCAATTTGTTGCTTTGAAAAGGTCTTAAATAGTGTCATCGGCGTTGATGTTGTTTAACTGTCAACTGTCAACCTCGATTTGTACGCTATCACTAGTGAGGATCTGCGGCATTGCTTACCCTCATGTGAAACGTCTGTGGAAGGACCCAAGATTTAAAGGCTGACAAACACTTGATCGTCCTCCCTCATTCACTTGCTTAAGGAACAGCGTCACATCCTGCAGAATGATCCCAAGTCGCATTAACTGCAGTCGCTGCACATAGTCGGGCAACATCGGTAACCGTACTTGAAGCTCCAGTTCGGACAGTCGCTGAACTGTCGAAGCTGTGCGACATCGAACGAGCTCTCTTCTGTGGGCAGACTTCCTGGCCGGGATATATTCACTGACATAAAGCCTCGCTTTGTTTCTGCGTTGATCGCCTATCGTTGCAACTCCCCCTCTCTAAAGAGAGGGGGGTTGCAATCAACGATGACGTGCAACGGTCACTGTTGCAGGCAAGTCCTTTGTGAAACGCGAAGTTAGACAACCCTGCAGCGGTGCACCGATCTGCAACGATAAAAGCGCTGCAACGATGAGTTGCAACGATGGGGGTCATGCGGCATCGTTGCAGGCCAAACCCTTGTGGTGCTTCATTATTTTTGACTTTTGCAACGGTGCACCGATCTGCAACAGTTGATCTGCAACGATGGAGAGAAAAGATAGCGTTCATCGTGTCACGCATGTCCATTTGGTTTCTCGCCCAGTACCGATCGAATTCCATTTCAGAGTATTCTGGCGCGAGAGAGTGCTCTTGACGGTGGCTACCGGGGCGCCCAACGCATCTGCAATCTCTTTCGCCGTATAGAGCCCACCATCCTTCTCCATGAAGTTGCGGATGCGGCTCGCAATAGGAAGCCCCTTCTCCAGTTCCAGCGTCTGGCTCAAATCGCACGGCTCGTACGACATGGCCGTATTCGTCGAGTTTTGGCGCACCCGTAGGCCGATAGGCGCATGCAGTCGGCTCAGGTTCGATTTACGGTTGAACAGACCGAGCACCGACTCTTCGGCACCGACCTCCTGCTCCTTCTTCAGCTCCCAGGTAGAACGTGCGAAGTTCTTGTAAAAAACGGAGCCATAAATCCCGGCTTCCTGTTGCTGTTCGTTCGTCTTCGGAATATGGGCCAGCACAAGGGCTCCGCGATCGAGCATCCGCAAGGCACGAAACGCTTTAGTAGCGGCCTCCGCACTTGCATCCCCACACGTAGCAGCAGCCAGGCTATCGAGAATGATGAAGTCAATGCGCTCAAGCTGGACCAGTCTCAGCAGCATGGGCAGGACGTTCCACAGGGGCTCGTGATGGGTCTGATAGATGATCTCGGCGGATCTCAGACTAGGATGACAATTCGTAATGGCAGCGCGGCGTCGGGCGTGCACATCGAGTGTATCTTCGTAGTCCAAGAACAAGACTCGGCCACGCACAGCACTCAGACCAGCCACTGTTTCACCGGTTGAGACCAGAAGGCCAATCAAGAGGGCCAATGAGCTTTTCCCAAGCCCGCCGTCACCATAGAGAATCGTGACCTTGCGTTGAAAGACGAGGGGATTGAGCTGATAGCAGAGGGATTCAACCGGTGTCTCCGCGTTCAGCCGATGGGGCGGTTCGCCTTCACGATAGCGGCGTAACACCAGCACAGCTGTGGCCTCGATCAGTCTAGCCCAGTCGGGCAGTTTCAAGCGTTTATCGTATTCGTGTACCTTCTTCGCGACACGGCCTTTATCTCCGTTGAGGTTGACGCGCTGGCCTTCGCAGAGGGTCGTTTCTCCATCGATCACCGTGAACTCAGCCAGAATGCCTTGAGACTGGCGCGTGAGGTATTCGACGAGAAAACAAACGTTGCACTCGGGCCAGTACACGGAGAATCCATTTCCCAGATCAGCGAGCTCAGGCTCGGGACGGGACATTTAATCCTCCGCGTGGAATAGAGACGTTCGCCGTGCGCCCTACGACTGACTGCAGCGCCATGACTTCAGACCGAAGCTGGACAAGCTCGTCTCTCAATTCACCGACAAGGTCCAGAATATCGGTGCAGGCATCTGGCATCCGACAACCGTTTCTGAGGTACCTGTCAAACTCTCCATCATGCAGAGAGAGGAGCTGTTTAAGCGAGGGACGCCTAGGGTATCGGCGAGAATGGAAGCCCTTCCGGTATGGACGAGGTCGCGTCTCGGAAACGAATGTCTCTGACATCACATAGTCAGAGGTATCGGCTTGATGATCGTCAGGTGCCATTTGATACAAGTTCATTTCCGTCCTTGGCGTTAGGTAAAGAGCACCGTTCGATCGCCTGACGTACATCTGATTCTTTAAATCGACGAACGCCCAGTTTTGGACCGACGCGAATGCTGGGAATAAGCCCGGCATCGGCCATGCGATAGATGGTCGAGCGTGAGACCCCAAAGCTCGACGCTAATTTGCAAGCAGGCACCCAAACGTCTTGGCCTGAGGTGTGTGGCGTACTCATCGTGTGCAGGGTATACCCTCTGCGCATGATGCTGAGAAATGAGGTAATTATTGCGAGGAAGAAATACCCTACTGCTAGGCTAGACGAGACGTTTTAGACGCCTCAGACCTTCTCCATGCACGCACATAGTTCTTAGCGGATTCCATGCTTATACCGAGCTTTCCCCTTAACTGCATTGCAAGCCGATAGTTACTTTGTATTCGTTCAGGTTCGGACAAAGTGTTGAGGAACTGTTGAGCAATAACAGCTTTAGTGGCCTTCTTATTCTTGGCTGGATGGTGCCATGCAAATTCTAAGCTTTCCTTGATAATCCCAACAAACTACCATATGCCACAACCTGGGAAAAAACCAATCCCGCCAAA
>CAZNBG010000283.1:0-4610 GCA_964570915.1 uncultured Nitrospira sp.
GTTGAACCGGTTGACATAGGCCCCACCCAGCATCGTGCCGAGCTCCTGGCCGACTCCGGCCAGATCAAACCCCAGGTCGGCCAGACGTTCACGATCGAGGATGACGCGAGCTTCGGGAAGATCGATCTTGAGATCGGTGTCCACATACATAAACTTGCCGCTTTGCCAGCCGGCGCCGAGCACGGCGCCGACGGTGTTGAGCAGCTGCTCGGCCGGCAGGTCGCTCTCTAAGACCAGTTCGACATCGTATTGGCCGGGGGTGGGCAACGGCGGATCCAATCGTGGAAATACGCGCAGGCCCGGCACCTGCGACACGGCGCCATAGACTTGGCCGTACATCTGCTCGGTCGAGCGTGTCCGAACGTGCCAGTCTTTTGCGACTAGCCCGCCGAATCCGCCCCATGCGGTGGTAAGCCCCCACGTGAATTCCGTTTCGGGAAATGCCGTGATCGCTCGTACGATCTGCAGATGTTCACGGTTGGTGGCGGCCAACGTGGAGTCAGGTGAGGCCTCGAAAAAGAGGCTGATGTGACTTTGATCTTCCACAGGGGCGAGTTCTTGGCGCGAAAAGAGGTACAGTGGCCAGGCTGCGACCATGATCAAGAGTGCTGCGGTCACGATGCCCCATCGCATCGTCAGCGCGCCGTCGAGTAGCCGGGCGTAGATACGGCGCACTTCTTCGAAGCGTCGATTGACAAAGGCGGTCAACCGACCTTCCTTGCCCTGTGGATGCACGAACCGGGAACTCATGACCGGCGAGAGCGTGATCGCGACGACACCGGACAAGACCACGGCGACCGCCAGCGTGATGGCAAATTCCAGGAACAGTGAGCCGGTGAGGCCGCCCTGAAAGGCGATGGGCGTATACACCGTGGCGAGCGTGATTGTCATCGCGATGATCGGGCCGACAAGCTCGCGCGCGCCGGCCAGCGCCGCCTCAATCCGCGATTGACCAAGGCGCACATGCCGCTCCACGTTCTCGACGACGACAATCGCGTCGTCCACGACCAGTCCCACCGAAAGAACGATTGCCAGCAATGTCAACAGATTGAGGCTAAAGCCGAATGCAAACATGAAAATCGCCGCCCCGATCAGCGACACCGGCATGGCGACGAGTGGCACGAGCGCCGTCCGTACCGAGCCCATGAAGAGAAACACCACCACCGCGACAATAAGAATCGTCTCTGACAACGTTTTAGTAATCTCAGCCAGTGCGTTGCGCATGAACATCGTGCCGTCCCACACGAGTTTCATGTCGATGTCCGTCGGTAGGGTCGGCCGGATGCGGTCCATTTCGTCGCGGAGTCGATGCGCAACGTCAATCTCGTTCGTGCCCGGCACCGGCCAGATGCCAAGGTACACACCTTGTGCCTGGTTGTACTTTGCCACCATGTCCGCTTCTTCGGCTTCACGCTCGACTTTCGCGACGTCCTTCAGGCGGACGATGGCGCCTCCCCGGTCGGCGACGATGAGCTCCTCGAATTCCTGTGCCGAACGAAGATCGGTATTCGCGAGCAAGTTGATCTGGGCGAAGTTGCCCTTCGTCCGTCCGACCGCCGCCAGGTAGTTGTTACGGAGCAGCGCACCTTGTACGTTACCGGGCGAGAGGTTGAACGAGGCGAGGCGATCAGGATCGATCCAAATGCGCATTGCGATCTGACGGCCTCCTTCGATGGTGACCTTTTGAACACCGGAGAGCGTCGCAAATTGCGGTTGCAACGTACGCAGGAGCCAATCAGTAAGAGCCGGGACTGTGCGTTCCGTGGATGTGAAGCTGAGGTAGAACGAGGCGTACGGCCGATCGGCCCGCTGTACTTCGATCACCGGGGGTTCGGCCTGAGTCGGCAGTTCGGACCGGACTTGTTGGAGTCGCGCCGTGACTTCCGCCAGGGCCGCCGTACTGCTGTGGTTCAACTTCAAATGCACGGTCACGGTGCTGACACCGGCCCGGCTGGTCGACTCCACATAATCGACGCCGCTGATCGCGGAGACCACCCGTTCGATCGGCGTACTGAGGAAGCCGCGCACAGTTTCGGCGCTCGCGCCGTAGTAGATGGTTGTGATGATGACCGATGAGCTTTCGATCTTCGGATATTGCTGCACCGGCAAGGTCATCAGGGCTCGCCACCCTGCGAGCATGATGACAAGATTGACGACCACGGCCAGGACCGGATGTTTCACGAAGATGTCGGTGAGCGATCGCATGGGTCTATCCTTATTCCTTCCTGCACGGGTGATCGGTTCAGTCTTTGCCGACCGTTTGGGCTTGGGCCTGCTTCAGTTGTGGGTCGGATGCAATGGCGACGAGCACACCTTCACGCAACTTGAACGACCCTGACGCGGCAATGGTCTCACCGGCGTCGAGTCCGGCCTGAATCACGACCTGATCGCCGACCATCGTGCCGCTTTCCACTTGCCGCACATGCGCCCGAGTTTTGTGATCCTGGTCCGGCGCGATCACGAACACCTGATCGCCGCCTGGTCCTTTGCGCAACGCGCTGACCGGGATGGCGACAGCCTTGCGCGAGGGGCCAACGGGAACGCGAACCCGGACCGACGCGCCGGGAGCCGGAGCATGGCGTGTGCCGTCAATCCGCGCCCGCACCATGGCATTCCGAGTGGTCGGGTCCACGCGCGCATCGAGCGCAATGATGTTGGCCTTGATGCCGGAAGCTTCGCCGGCCGCGAACACATCGACCGTCTCGCCATCCCGTAAGGCAGCCGCGACTTGCTGGGGGACGGTGAAATCCACATGTACCGCTTCACCGACGCCCTGCAGCGTCGTGAGCAAAGTTCCTTCGTCCAGGTATTGGCCGGGATGCACATCGGCAATGCCTACGCGTGCCCGGAACGGCGCACGGATGGTTTTCTTGGCAATGATCGCCTTGGTGCGGGCAATTTGAGCATGGGCAATATCCAGGTCGGCACGAGCTCGGTCAACTTCCTCCTGAGTTGTGGCGAGTTCCTCACTGAGGTTCTGGCGGCGATTGAGCACTGTTTTGGTAAGAGCGGCCTGGGCCTCTTGCGCCCTCAGTTCAGCTTCTTCGACGGAGACGTCGAGCGCGACCAGCATGGTGCCGGTTTCCACGATCTGTCCCGGCGTGAGACGGACTTCGCGGACAGTTCCGGCAAGTTCGTTCTTCAACATGACCGAACGTAGGGCCAACACGGTGCCGATCGATGTCGTGGTCTGGCGATGATCCATCTCGAGTGCAACGGCGACGGTAATGGACTCCATCGGCTCGGGTTGATGAGCGGACGCTGCATGGGAGTCTTGAATGGATTCGTATTTCCAGGCCACCAGGCCGCCGCCGACCAGCAGCATCGCTGCGAGAAGTAGAACTGTTCCGATCCAATTACGACGATTCATGAGAGCTGCCCTCCAAAGCCTTGTACCTGGAACACGGAGATCATTTTTCATCGACATGTGGGTCGAGGGACAGCAACGATTGTTCCAGCCTGGTCACAAATCAAGCAGACATCTTAACTATTTGATGGCATGATGAATTTTTAAGTCCTATGCGTTGAAATCCAAAAGTGTCTGTCGAAGTGACGAAGTCGCCCAATCGTCAGATGACGAAATATCGACAGCGGTGGTCTAGGACGTTGGACGGAAAAAAGATACTACGATGGACGGACGATACCGAGCTTTCGCATCTTAGAATGGAGGGTCGTCCGTTTCATCCCGAGTTTGGCAGCGGCGCCTGCAGGGCCACTGAGGACCCACTTTGAGTCCCGCAGCACTTTGTGAATGTGCTCGCGCTCCGCCTCTATGAGTGTCACCGCCGATTCATGCGACGAAGCCGCCGATGATTTGAGCTCAGACAGGGCTACCGCAAGATCAGAGCCGGTCGATAGGATCACCGCCCGCTCGATGAAATTTTCCAGTTCACGCACGTTGCCGGGCCAGGAGTAGGCCTGCATGGCTTGCATCGCCTGTGTAGGAACCGTTTGGATACGTTTTTTCATCCGTGTTCCGATTTTCTGAGCGAAGTGTCGGACCAACAGTGCGATATCGTCCGGTCGTTCGCGCAACGGCGGCACGGTGATGGGAAACACTTTGAGCCTGTAGTACAGATCGCTACGGAATTCGTGTTCTCCTACCATCTGATCAAGATCACGATTCGTTGCCGCAACGACCCGCACATTGACGCGAATTGTGCGTATACTGCCGAGCCGTTCAAACTCTTGTTCCTGGAGAACCCGAAGGAGCTTGACTTGGAGCTCCAATGGGATTTCGCCGACCTCATCGAGAAAGAGCGTGCCGCCGTCAGCCAGTTCGAACCGGCCGATTTTCGTGGCGATGGCTCCGGTGAAGGCTCCTTTCTCGTGTCCGAACAACTCGCTTTCCAGCAGGCCTGTCGGGATCGCGGCGCAGTTCAGTTTGACAAAGGTCCGCTCACGCCTGGTACTTAGATTGTGGAGCGCCCGCGCAACCAGTTCCTTTCCGCTGCCTGTTTCCCCGAGAATCAGTACGGTGGAGTCGGTAGCGGCAACCGTTTGGACCTGCTTCAGAACGTGCTTGAGCGCGTGGCTTTCGCCAACAATTTCCTCGAAGTTGTACTCCGTCTGGATCTCTTCCTCGAGATACACTTTCTCGTTCGCCAACT
>CAZNBG010000284.1:0-4596 GCA_964570915.1 uncultured Nitrospira sp.
TCTCCACGCGGGCCATACCGCCATTACGAGCGATGATCAACAGCATACGTAACAAACACCGATAACGTTACGCGTTCATCCATTCTGGATCGGGAGCCTTCTCCCACAGGCGATTATTTCTGAGCAGATCCGTTTCCCTTAGTATCGAAGGCAGCCTACCTACTCCTACACGATGACCATCTCTCTCTCGTGTATCTGTAGATCCTGACCACCGGAGACTGTTTTCACATCTCGCATTCCTCATTGCATCTGATACGTCATCGTACTTCCAACACTCCTTCCTGGCCCCTCTCACGATGGCTCTTCAAGAAGGGAAGCTTTTTGTCGCAATAGATTGGGAATGAACCCGGGACCATAGGCGTAAATCGGACTGTCAAACTCTCCCCTGCCGGAATCTCTTTACGAATGTCCAATCCGGATTGAGGATTATCGATGATGATATTATGCGGTACGACCCAGGTTATGCTCTTGAAGGTCAATTCAACCGGTGTTCCGGCTCTCACCACGAGGTGATGTGGAATAAACGCATAGCTGTCAACTTCTACCACAGCGCGTTGGACTCCATCGGGGTGGATCGGCACGTCGCCCGCAAGTGGACTATCGACAAATACCATGGATACCGACATGAGCAAGCCCATGACACGCGACACGACCATCACCCGGTATTTCCATACGTCTTGATATTGAATAACCATCATGTGCTCCTGGAAATCATGGTTGACGTCCCGTCAACTCGCTCCTATGAGTAGAGGTCTGATGGATCTAGCTAGAGACTAGCCCAGCCCATCGCCTGCTCCAAGAATACCTCTGCATCCGAGCTGCTCATGTTTATTCGACACCGATCAGCCGTGGACCTATACGGGGTGGAATCCATCACGAGGCATTGCAATGCAAACTCTTGGTAATATGGGCACGCTGATCGACGGCGTAAGATGCGAGCAGGCCGAGGTGTGTGCGTGCTTCCGAGATGCGCAAGGAATCCAGTGCCTGGAGGGCCGCTGATACATAATTGGCCTGCGTCTTGTGAATTCGATCAAGAATACCCTCCGCTTTTAGGAGCACGCCTAATTGACCCTGCCTCCCCTTGTCGGTTTCCATTATCTGGCGATACCGTTGCATGGCTGTCGGCGAGCCATAGCGTTGCAGATACAGCACTGGCAACCCTAGCCTTTGATTCAGACAAGCGCCTGCATCTGACTGTTCGAATGTCCCCGTATCCTCGTCGATGTCCAGCACATCATCCGAGATCTGAAACGCGATTCCCAGATTGAGACCATAGGTCCGAAGGGCTTCTATCTCTTTCTGAGTACCTCCACCTAAGATTGCTGGCACCGTGACAGAGGCGGCAAATTGAGACGCCGTCTTCCCTTCCGCAATGCGGAGATACTCGTCCTCCTGATTTTCCTCACTCGTCGCCGTGAGTTCACGAAGTTCGCCGAGGCAACATGTCTGAGCATACGTGTGGAGTGTATTGGACGCTTCCGTCACCCGTTGAAGTCCGAAGATACTCCGAGATTCCTGTAAGACCGAAAGGGAGCGACATATCAAATAATCACCCAGGATCAGAGCAGGACCGATGCCCACCTGGACATGGAGTGCAGGATGACCGCGGCGTTCCTTGGCCCCATCCACAATATCATCGTGAATGAGCGATGCTCCGTGCAGAAGTTCGAGGGCTGATGCGACGGGGGCCATCGTGGCCAGCTCACCACCAATGGCATCAGCCGCCATGAAGGCAAGGAGCGCTCGGAACATCTTGCCGCCTTGAAGATACTCCGCAAGAAGGGCGGTGTTCGGAGTCTGCTTGAGATCCGTCACGATCAAGTCGCGACAGCTTTGGAGAAAAGGGAGGTACCGGTTCAGTACTGATTGGAAGGCCATCGGAGTCTGAAAGTGTTTCCAATCGGCTGCGCTGGGCTGCCCAGAATACAACTGCTTTGGCTTAACACTCTTACGAATCAAGGTCGCGAACCATCCATTTTCAAAGAGAACGACCTCAATGCCATGAACCGAGAACAGTATGGGAAAAAATTCCCAACAATGTCAAGTAGCGTTTCACACCTCCACAACACTAAGCATGGCCCTGTCACTCGGATTTGCGCGAAAGCGTTTCCTGTTGGGGACGACACGCGGTTATTGATGGACTCGCCCGTCGACTGACCTTGCTGTGCTTTCTTTTCCACGAAGGAGCCCGTAGAGGCCGCACAGGACTGCAGTGCTATGGTAAGATAAGTGCTAAATAGTGAGGGCCTTGCTCGGCTGGGAGTTCTACACTCTCATACTGAGGCTAAGGCGAACTCTCTAAGTGTGCTGCGCACGAGGCAGATAGGCCAGTGACCACCCAACAGCGAGAATGGCTATTCTGGATACCGTTTGCTTCTTTCCGTGGATACCAAACGCAGCCCTCGCGACGTCCACATAGACTCGCTTTGCCAAATCAGCCAATGTTCGATGGGAAAGATTGTTTCGAAGCAAGATCCTGACCAATGGCCGTAACAGTTGAAGGATGGCAGCAGATAGGGCGCGACTGTGCGAAGCGTGATCCATCGTGGGCAGGTACTATAGCTTCTTTATTATTCTCATTCCAATCCTACACGGCAATACGCTTCGTCGCCGGCCCACCCGATAGTGCATGCCCGATCTACCAGCGTAGGACACCCCATGATGTTGGCGCATACGCCTGTCATTGTCCCTTGCGAACTGTACCGAAAGAAACTAAACCCGTATCGTTCCGCCTAAAGCATTGGGGCTAACTGTACCTGCGAGGAGATCACCACAATCACGCATAGCAATTTCCGTATCCACTCTGAGCTTTTCCCCCGCCCCCGCGTCGGCAGTTGCCAGGCGGATCGCCAACCAGTCGTTCAGTTTTGCAGAGGCCTGAGATCCCGCTTGACAAGTATGGGAATTTTTTCCCATACTATCACATATGGGACTTTTTTCCCATACCACTACAAATCATTACATGACTCATCCCTTTGACATCACTTCCCGTGGACTTGGTTCAGACTGCGTACCGTTATCAGGCGGAATGGAGGCGTTTCGATGGCAACGAAGGATCGCTTTCAGAATCAGGGCCGAATTGCCCTGATTTGGTAAGGCAGAAACGAGGAGGAAGGCCATGACACACCACGTCAGGGTGCAAACCATCGTCCTCTTCTGTGCATTGATCTCCTTGGTGGGGTATGACTGGAGCCAGCTCACTACCAATGCCCAGGCGATTCCCGCGTTTGCCCGGAAATACGGGTTTTCATGTAACGTGTGTCATGTGCCCGGATTCCCCAAGCTCAACGACACCGGGAATCTCTTCCGCGATCAAGGTTATCAGTTAGGAGCCGATCAGGATCTGCCGACGTATGAAAGTATCTCCATGGGGCACATTCCCATCTCGTTCCGCACGACGGTTGGGTACCAACGAGCCAGCGTCAGGACCGACGCCACGGGTGTGACAACCGGAGGATTCGGCTTCACTGGACTGGATATCCTCAGTTTTGGAACTCTCCATCGCAACATTGCCTTTGGGGTCGAATGGGACGATCGCGAATCCGATTGGTCTTGCTGAGTATGTGTCTGGTGGTCGGCTCAGGGCCCCTCCTGAGTGCCACGCTGGTGGTGGCCACCGAGCCCATCACGAGACCCACCTGCGCCCAGTGTGAGGAAACCGCCCGTTATGTCCGGCTCCTGGCGGTGTCGGAAGCCTTCGATGCGGTCTTCACTCGTCCTTTCGCACATCCATTTGTTCTCACTCCTGAGGAGTGGGCCGCGCTCCTCGAGACACTGCAGGTGCAGCGCCAAACCGAGGGACTCCTGTTCCGGGACCCACCTGGTCCGGTGCTCCCCGCTCTCACTCCAGAGGAGATTCGCTACCTGAGTGTCGCGTTGAGCCAAACCTTTGCGCAAGCCCAACCTCATGAAATGGTCGTGTTTGGGCTCAGTCGGCTGAATGCATACCAAATGACCGAAATCACGACTGGCGGCTGGTTCGTCGACGAGTCGTCGGTGCACGTCGTCCTCGCGAACTATCGGCAGGTCGTGACCATGCCCGGCACCCGTGGGTTACTCAGGGAGCGCCCGCTGCGTTCTGATGCAGGCCCCCGTTACGATTTTGTCGCGGGTCGCCATCAGACGCTGGTGCGAGAATCCAGTGGGCTCTCGCGTCTGTTCGCCGCCCCTCCTTCAGAATTGGTGATGGCCTATCCGGCGATCCTCTGGGGAGAGTCAGTCGCAGACCCGAGACAACCGGAATTGCCCGCTCCTGAACTTGAGAGAGGTTCGTCCTCGATCTCGATCGAAAACCGGTTCCGTATGTTGAAGCGATTGCACGAGCAGGGGTTGATCTCAGACGAGGAGTATCGGGCCAAAAAACAACAGCTCCTGGAGCAATTCTAAGTGCCTTGCTGCAGCGTGCAAGTCGGTTGAACGCAAGATGCGGCGGAGCCAGGAGAGTCTTGGGCCAGCCCCTCTCGTGAAGCGCGTTTTTACACTGCATGATAGAAGCGCCATGTATACCTGCATTGATCAGATGTTCCCGAATATGCCAATGCGAAGTTCGATACGAGCCCCCCCCCAATGGGCATTTCGAAGATGGCCTTTCGG
>CAZNBG010000285.1:0-4558 GCA_964570915.1 uncultured Nitrospira sp.
AATGGATGCGGAAACGGGCCGTGGGAAGCTGCGGATACTGTGGAGATGGCTGTAAGATTACCGTCCAGACGAAGGGCCAAGAATTGGTAGAAGTAAACTCGGCGCACGGAGCGGGACGCAACAATGGGGACTTGTGCGCCCGGGGATTTTTCGGATTCCATGCAGCCAGCCATCCGGATCGCCTGACCCACCCCCTTATTCGGCGCGATGGCATACTCGTGCAAGCGACATGGGAAGAAGCCCTGGAATACGTCGCCGCCCGTGTCAGCGAGATTAAAGCGGCTCATGGGGGACAGAGTTTCGGAGGGTTGATTTCAGGCCGTTGCACCAATGAAGAACTGTATCTTTTTCAGAAATTTCTCCGCGTGGTGATCGGCACCAACAACATCGACAGCAGCGCCCGCTACGGCCACATCAACGGCCTCCAGGCGATGCGACTCGTACAGGGTACCTATCGATGGACCGTCACCTTCGACGACATCCTGGAAGCCGATGTATTGCTCCTCGTCGGCACGAACATCACCGAAACCAATCCCATCACGGGTCTCAAAGTCAAAGAAGCGGTCAAGAAACGCCACGCGACGCTGATCACGGTTGAATCGCTGGAGCCGGTTGTCGACACGATCAGTAATATCGCCAATCTTTCGCACCATCATTTCCGCATTCCGCCCAGCGACATGCCCAATGCAATTCTCGGCCTCCTGAAGGCCGTGGCAGAGCACAACCTGATACACCCGGACATTGCACACCGTTATCCGGCCTATGTCGACGCCATGACGAAGGCCGTGCACGCATTTTCCTGGCAAGATCTTCACGCGGCGACCGGTGTTGAGCCTGATCCTTTCGTGAAGGCCGCCAAAGCGTTCGCAACCGGACGGCGGGTGATCGTGCTGACCGGTCAGCTTTTGTTGCGTAGCGAGCGTGGGTACAGCGGATCGTTGACTCTTCTTGATTTGCTTATTCTCACGGGGAAGTTGGATCAGCCTGGTTGTGGTTTTGCACCGCTCGCGGAAGAAAACAATGACCAGGGAGCCGTCGAAATGGGGGCCGTCCCCGAGTTCCTGCCCGGCGCCTGTTCCATTACCAGCAGCGCGGATCGCGATCGGATCATGACGCAATGGAAGGGGGACCTTCCGCTCACCGTTGGAGCATCTCTCGTCGAAATGTTGGATCGCGCCAAAACCGGATCGCTCAAAGCCATGATCATCGTCGGGGAAAATCCCGTGGGAAGCCTTCCGGCGCCGGTGCGTGCGGAGGAATCCTTACGCAAGCTGGATCTTCTGGTCTCTCAAGAGCTGTTTTTGACGGAGACGGCCTCCTTAGCCCATGTCGTCTTGCCGGCCGTTTCTTCGATGGAAAAGAGCGGGACATTTACGAACACCGAAGGGCACGTTCAAGCCGTCCGTCCGTCCGTTGAGCCTATTGGAGAAAGCCGCCCTGACTGGGAGGTTTTCTCTGCCCTTTCCATTCTGTTGGACTCACCGATGGAATACGCCGAGAGTAAAGAAATCCTTAAAGAAATTCGGAGCCTCATTCCCGGCTATGGCTCGCTGGGACCGGCACCGTTGCCCCCAAAAGTCGATCGGAGAGCTATGGACCGCTACCTCGCCGAAGGCTATCAATCCGATCTCGCAACGCGGTATCGATTCGTGGCGCCGAAATCCAGGCCGGATGGAACCGTCCGATTAGAGTTAGTGCAAAGCTTGTTTCACTCTGGGAAGCTGTCCACACGCTCGAAAGGGCTGTTACAAGTGGAGGGCAGCGGCTGGCTGCGCATCAATCCACATGACGCGGCGCGCTTTGCGTTGGTGGATGGCGATCGAGTCCGCCTCTCCAGTACGTCCGGAGAAATGACGACCGAGGTAAAAGTCATGGAGCGGGTTCCACCAGGAACGGCATGGTTTCCCGATCACTTCGGCCAAGCCGCCGTCGGGTTGTTTGAGTGCGCCATCGATCCGGTCACCCGCGTTCCCTCGTTCCGCACAGCGACGGTGTCCATGATGAAGGTCGCATGATGAATCTGTTACTGATGACCATGCATATCCAGGAGTCTTGTTGTGAGTGAATTCGGGTTGCGCCTTGCCATATCCCTTACACAAATCGCCGCGGTCATGGGCATCGTGATCGTGACCGTTCTCATTCTGACCCTTGCGGAGCGCAAAGTCCTGGGATGGATGCAGGACCGCATGGGCCCGATGGAAGTAGGCCCCTATGGCATTCTCCAACCGTTTGCGGACGCCATTAAGCTGTTTTTCAAGGAAGACATCATTCCCGCTGGCGCGAACAAGTTCCTCTTCACGATGGCGCCGATTCTTTGTTTGATTCCTGCATTCATCGGATTTGCCGTGATTCCGTGGGGACCGAACTGGAAGTTCGAGGTCAACGGCATTTCCGTGACGCCGTTCGTGATCAGCGACATCAACATCGGGATCCTCTATGTCTTGGCCTTTGCCTCGCTCGGGGCCTACGGCATCATCCTGGGAGGGTGGGCATCCAACAGCAAATACTCGTTACTTGGGGGTCTGCGGTCAGCCGCACAGATCATCAGCTATGAGCTCAACGTCGGACTGTCCATTGTCGGGGTGTTGATTCTGGCCGGCTCGCTCAGCCTCGTGAAAATCACCGATGCCCAAGCCGGAGGGTTTTGGAATTGGTACCTGTTCGCATTACCGGCCCCACAAATTTTTGCGTTCGTCGTCTACGTAATCTCCTCCGTGGCCGAAACCAACCGCGTCCCATTCGATTTACCGGAAGCGGAAAGCGAACTTGTTGCCGGATTTTTTACCGAGTACAGCGGTCTCCGATTCGCATTCTTCTTCCTCGCGGAATATGCGAATATGGTTCTGGTGTCCTGTGTGGCGGCTGCGCTGTTCCTCGGCGGCTGGAATGCTCCGTACCCCGGAACCATTCTGGCACTCCTCGGCCTGCCATCCTTGGCTTGGGTGGAGAACACAATGTGGTTTGCGGTCAAGACATACTCGTTCTTGTTCCTCTTTTTCTGGCTCAGAGCCACGTTGCCACGGCTGCGATACGATCAACTGATGAGATTCGGCTGGAAGGTGATGCTGCCCATCGCGTTGGGCAACATCGTGGTGACTTCCCTCGCCGTGTTTTTCTACCAACAGATGAAGTAGCGCGCGAGACCCGATATGACCACTACCACAACCACCAAGCGCTGGAGCCTGTTCGAGTGGGTCAAGACCATCACCTTCTACGAAATTCTCGTCGGCATGAAGGCGACCCTGTCGCACCTCCTCAATTACCGTCCGGTGACGTTGCAATATCCTCACGAAAAACGCACATTGCCGGACAACTATCGCGGCATGCTCGCGCTGCTCCGATACGACGACGGAACGGAGAAATGCGTGGGATGCGATCTCTGTGAAGCCGCCTGTCCGTCGCGCGTCATCCGGGTCGTCAGCGCCGAAGTGCCGGACGAGCCGACCAAGCGTTATTCGAAAGAATATTACATGGACATGACCCGTTGCCTGTTCTGCGGGATGTGTGTGGATGCCTGCCCCGTTGACGCGCTGGGCATGACGAGGGAATTTGAATGGGCGGTGTACGATAAGCGCCAACTCCACCTGAACAAACAACAATTGCTCGCGATCGGTGACCGCTCGTTTCTCGTCCGCGAGAAACGTTTGGAACTTCAGCATCCCAACGTTGCGTTTTTCAACGTGGCATTCAAGCACGTGCCACCGAAACCGAACTGACCCCGAAGGATAACTCATCAGAATCCAATGACTGCAACACCGTTGCCTTAGTCTAATCCGATCGACCTCTAGCCCAGGAACCGCCTCATGGCGCCGTTATTTTTTGGATACTTTGCCGGGATGATTGCCATAACCTCCATCCTTGTGGTGGCGTTGCGAAACCCCGTTTATAGTGCGCTTTCGTTGCTCGTCATGTTTTTTCATATCGCCGGACTCTTTATCACGCTCCATGCCGAATTCCTGGCGGCTGTCCAGATCATTGTCTATGCCGGAGCCATTCTGGTGTTGTATTTGTTCGTCGTCATGATTCTTAACGTGAAGCAAGACGACCGTTACCACAGTCAATGGCGGATCGCCGCGTTTGTGTGCGTTCCGCTGTTCATCGAGTCCGTCTTGCTTCTCTCCGGAGGGGCCGGAGCGATCAACACAGGCAGTCGATCGCTCCAGCCTGAACCGCAGGCCGCCATGGCTGTCGACAATACCTTGGCCATCGGTGAAACGCTGTTTTCGGTGTATTTGTTCCCATTCGAGGTCGCTTCGTTGGTTCTCCTTGTGGCGATGATTGGCGCCATCGTTCTTGCCAAGCGGGACATCGGGGGCAAGGAGGCATAACCCATGGCCCGAATGACGGTTGACGAATGACGGTTCCTATTTCCTACTATCTCATCTTGAGCGCCATCGTTTTCCTGACAGGCGTCGTCGGTGTGCTGATCCGACGCAATATCATCGCGATTCTTCTGTCCGTCGAGCTGATGCTGAACGCGGCCAACATCAACTTCGTTGCGTTTTCCGATCACCTTCAGGATCTCGGCGGCCAAGTGTTCGTCTTTTTCGCTCTCACG
>CAZNBG010000286.1:0-4555 GCA_964570915.1 uncultured Nitrospira sp.
CAGGTTCGGGATGGCCAGCGTGAAGGTGCCCAGCCCGGTCAGGCTGTCCAGGCCGACGAAGATGAGCGCGCCGATGCCGGAGGCCAGCAGCCCGGGCACCAGCACCAAGCCCATCGTCGGGCCGCCCAGCCCGGCCGCTTCCATCAGCAGGAACGCACTGGTGATCGGTGATCCCAACAGTTCGCCCAGGGCCGCGAAACCCCGACTCGTACAGGCAAAGTTTGAGGCGTCTGAGCAACGTCGCGGTAAACGGAGGGTGATCCAGAAGATACCGATACATCGATTCAGCCAGAGCGGCTCGAACCGGCCCTACCCTGCTCTCGGTCGTATGATCCTGGATAATGGCTTGCAGCATACACGCCTTGTCAGGATCTATTTGCTGAACGGGAAACACGAGTCCGGCATGAACCGCCGATACTGAACAGGATTCTGACTGCCCATGTCCAGCCGACAAGACAATTCCCACGCCGAGCACAGCACCAAGTATGTTCGCTGTGTGTCGCGGTTTGAATGGCCGCGTGGAGCTCATGAGGCCGGATTCTCGACAGAGATCGTGAGATGAACGGGAAAGAGCCGTTCAGGGTCTTGTCGGAGTCTGGCTTGTCGCAGCAACGTTTCAACCGACGGCGAGACCATCCCCTCGAACGAGAGACGGCCGTTCGTCATCACCCTGAGTGGTGCGGAGAAATCAATACGCTGATCGTTCAAAAATAGGCTGTACCGCTGGACACGCTCGGCGGTGACCTCGATGCGATTATTGCCGACAATAGAGACATCGATCTTGGCATATTCACGGCGCTTGATTCGTTCATCGCGTTGGTCAACCAAGTCTTCTGAAAACGCGGCGATGGGGTCGGTCGACTCGATCCGCACCCAGTTGAACGGCTGAAAGTGGCTGGCATCGCGCACAAGAGTCAGTCGTGTCGGCAGCGGCTCGCGACGCCGGCTGTTGAACCAGGTGACAAGATCCGGCAATTCTTCTTTCGGAAAATAGTGGCCTCCGGCCATGGGATGTTCGCGCTCATGTTCCCGGTACACGTGCGGATAGCCAAGCCTGTCCAGCTCGCGGGAAATCGATCGGCTGAGTTCCACCGGCATGACCTGATCCTTCGTTCCGTGAATGATGTACGCTGGGGTATTGCGAAGATTCGCCAAGAATGGCATCAGCACGTCATCCAGTCCGCTGGCCATGGGTGCGAGACCGGCAAACAGCGGCGCATGATGCATCCCGATCAGCCAGGCACCGATCCCTCCGTTCGACATGCCGGTGAGAAAAATCCGATTCGGGTCGATATGATACCGCCGTCGGGCTTGCCGGATCGTTTCCAGGACCAACTCCTCGGCAGACCTTGTGAACCATGCGCCGGATGGATAGGTGGGGCAGGCCAACAGATAGTCGTGACCCAATCGTGCTCGCCACCGTTCCAAATACGCTTCTCCGGTAAAACCGTATCCGTGCAGACAGACGACCAACGCGTAGCTCCTCGATGCCTGGTACGTCGTCGGGATGAGCATGGACAGCGGATATGTCCGTCCCCGGCTCACGATCTGTTCACTGGGAAGATCCCCGACAGGTTGGCTCTGGTACGTTCGTCCTCGCCGTAAGACCTGAGAGACCGTTTCGACGGTCGCATGTCCATCGGAGAGAATGCTCTGCAGTAGACGTTCCGCCTCATCACTATCGTCCGTATCGAGAAATCGATCGACGAGCGACGCAAGAGTCTTGGCGGATGGGTCCGATACCTCTGCGGAACTGGAGCCCATACCAATGGTAAGCAACATCGATAGAAGGATCATGCCGATTCGAACCGTCACAGGTCTCCTTCCACCACGAGGTCATCACCGACGAATCGTGTCACCACATGGTGTAGCTTGATCGCTCCTGCAAGCCGAGCCGGACTTTTCCCCCCGATAACGCCTTTTGCATCTTGGCCGCCAAGAAGCTCTGGCGCCATATACAGACGAATATGATCGACCAACTTACTTCTCAGCATCGCGGCGTTCACTTCACCTCCGCCTTCCACCACTACAGACATCATACCGCGCCGACCGAGTAGTTTGAGCAGACCAGGCAACGACACACGGCCCCGCACGGAGGGAAGCGTGAGGACCTCGATGCCCCTTTTTTGAAAAGCTGATCGCCGCACCCTTGGAGCCGCGGCAGTTGTGGCAATGACGGTTTTCGCCCTGTCCTGTTGTGTCAGGATCCGCGCCTTGAACGGCGTACGCAACCGGCTGTCCACAATGATCCGGAGAGGCTGTCGCGAGGCCAATGTCTCTAACTGTGTCCCGGTTCTCGCGGTCAGCGAAGGATCATCGGCCAAAACCGTTCCGATTCCGACCAACACGGCGTCGGCATCACGGCGAAGCTGGTGTGCCTCTCGGCGAGACGACACACCCGTAATCCACCGCGATTCCCCTCTCGCCGTAGCCAGCTTTCCATCAAGGGTCATACCGGCTTTGAGCATCACATAGGGGCGGCCGGTCTTCATGAAATGGCGGTAAACTGTGTTTAGCTCTTCCGCGTTCGGCTGTGCCACTCCGGTCGTGACGGAGATCCCACTCTGCACAAGTTGCTTGATCCCTTTTCCGTTCACCAATGGATTGGGATCGTGCATCGCGATGACCACGCGGCGGACGCCGGACCTGACAATTTCAGGGACACAAGGAGGCGTGCGCTTCTTCAGATGGCAACACGGCTCGAGCGTGACATAGAGCGTCGCGCCTGCGGCACGATCTCCTGCCTGCCGCAATGCGAGAAGTTCTGCGTGGGGAGTCCCAGGCCGGAGATGAAAGCCCTGTCCGACGATCCTACCTTGCCGAACTACCAGGGCTCCGACCATCGGATTCGGACTTGCCGTTCCCCGGCCCTTCGCGGCCAGGCGAAGGGCCAGGGTCATGTAGCGAAGGTCCTGGAGGTTTTTGATCACCGTGCCTTGCGGGCCACGCGGGATCGACGGCGACTCGACCGTACCCTGGTCGATCTCACTCGTGACGTCGTCGCGGACTGAGTGGATTTCTTGGCATCTGCCTCAGCCAGGGCGGCATGCGCAGCGGCCAATCTGGCAATCGCCACTCGATACGGCGAACAGCTCACGTAATCCAAGCCCAGTTCATGGCAGAACTCTACGGAACTCGGATCACCCCCGTGTTCACCGCATATGCCCAATTTGATATCGGATCTGGTTTGCCGGCCTCCGGCTATGGCCTGGCGCATCAACGATCCGACCCCCTCCCGGTCCAACACGGCAAACGGATCGGATTCCAGGATATTGACGGTTCGATAATAGTCGATGAACTTCGCTGCATCATCGCGCGAAAACCCGAATGTGGTTTGTGTCAGATCGTTTGTCCCGAACGAAAAGAATTCGGCCTCTTTGGCGATGTGCTCGGCCGTGACGGCGGCGCGGGGCAATTCGATCATAGTCCCGATCAGGTATGATAGTTTCACGTCGTACCGTTTCATCGTTTCTTGGGCCACTTCACGGATTAAATCCTTCTGCGACTTCATCTCCGAGACCATGCCCACGAGTGGAATCATGATCTCCGGTACGATCTTCACGCCCTCTTTCGCCAGCTCACAGGCGGCCTCCATGATCGCTCTCGCCTGCATACGTGTGATCTCCGGCATGGTAATCCCCAATCGGCAGCCACGAAGACCGAGCATCGGATTAAACTCGTGCAGCTCTTCGACTCTGGCCAGAAGCCGACGCTGCTCTTCCAACTTGGCCCCGTCATGTCCCGTCAATTCCAGCTGCGCAATTTCGACCATCAGCTCTTCCCGCTTGGGCAAAAACTCATGGAGCGGCGGATCGAGCAGGCGAATCGTCACGGGATAGCCCTTCATCTCCCGATAGAGTCCGACGAAGTCTTGCTTCTGCAGAGGCAGCAACTGATCCAGGAATTTTTCGCGCTCTTCTTTCGTTCGGGCCAAGATCATCTTCTGCATGATTAGAATGCGATCTTCGGCAAAGAACATGTGTTCGGTGCGACACAGGCCGATGCCTTCCGCGCCGAACCCTCTGGCGATGTTGGCCTGGTCCGGCACGTCAGCATTCGCACGGACACGGAGCCTGCGAAAACTGTCGGCCCAGGAGAGAATCGTGGCGAACCGTTGATATTTATCGGACTTTTTGGAATCGAGCTTCCCCTGAATGACTTGAATGATTTCGGATTCAACGACCGGGATATCGCCCTCATAGACATTGCCGTTCGATCCGTTGATCGAGAGGTAATCTCCCTCCTTGAACGTCTTGGCCCCGATCTTCACCGTTTGGCCATCCAGCACCTCGACAGCTTCGCACCCTGCCACACAAACCTTGCCCATTTGCCGTGCGACGACAGCAGCATGGGACGTCATCCCGCCGCGTGCCGTCAAGAAACCGGCCGCCGCGTTCATCCCATGAATATCATCAGGACTCGTCTCCTGCCTCACGAGCACGACGCGATTGCCCGCTGCCCTCTGCTCAACCGCGCGATCAGGGGTCAATGCAATCTTGCCTGCCGCTGCGCCTGGCCCGGCCGGCCACCCTTTCCCCAGCGCGTTCGATTTCGC
>CAZNBG010000287.1:0-4553 GCA_964570915.1 uncultured Nitrospira sp.
CCCGATAGGGCGAAGCCTCAAGAAAAGTCTAATCAAATCTTGAGACCCTCACCCTTGTTGAGGCTTCGCCCTATCGGGCTCGCGCTTCGCGCCCTCTCCCAAAGGGAGAGGGTGATTTCTGCTACAGTGCTAAGGCTTGGTTGTGGGAAGGGTTCCGACCTCCAACGCTCCGGGAAAGACCTGCCGGCCATCCGAGAAGGTGAGGATATTTCCAGAGGCGTTGTTGGAGCCGTCTTTCGCTCGGAATCCCTGAACGACGACGGTTTCGCCGACCTTTAGTGTCTCTTTCGTGAATCCTCTTCGCACCGCCATCCCCGGTGGCAAGCCTGAAAAGCCCCACGTCGTCACGTTGCCGCTTTCATCCTTCACATCGACATAGAACCAGATATGAGGATTCATCCATTCGACTTTCTTAACCACGCCGCTGACCTTGATGGGCTTAGCGGTGTCGAACTGTGCGGATTCCGAGTGATGCGCGAACGCGGTTGTCGTGAAAAATAGAACAACAAAACTCGCGAGGCTAAGAGTTAGAACTTTAGCGTTCACTAATACCTCCTTTACTACTTTTTCTGTGCATCCGATTCAACGCAATTTCCCTGACTGCACCTGTCATTCTCGTTACAAACGAACTCCAGCAGGTCCCAAGTCGGATGCAGGACCATATGAAATTGCTCGGTCCATGGTTTGGTCCAAATCTTCGGATCATCCACGGTGACGTCGTAGGATACGACCCTCGGTGCAACCCATTTCACGCGCTCAATCACATGTAGGGCGTCGCTATGCCAAAGCGAGCCCTTGGGATGAGGGTTATCGAGCCACCACTCTTTAAGGCCAACAGTATCGATCACGAGCGTGTCGCTTTCCCAATGGCCGACCGAATGGCCTCCCCAGGTTGGTTCGAAATCCTTCGGGTGCGGGCGATTGTCGAGAGGGATGACTCTCGAAAAGTTGTTCATGAACTCGTGACGGATGACGAGATGATTGGGCGCTTGAATCCACTGCTGGGCATAAGGAGAAAAGATCTGCGACGTGAATCCGTACGGGAGGCAGAGCGCGATGGGATCATCAATCTTGAGATCGCCGGTCGTGGGCCGAAACAGGATCGGATCGCCGCCTTGTTTCGTCGGCGGCATGATCTTCCCGTCGAAGCCCCGGATGATCGGCGTGTCTGTGTCATTGGGCCCAACCTGGTGATTGAATCCAGCTCCGGCGTAGACACCCGTAAAATCAGGTTTACCGTCACGCGTGCGAGGCATTTTCCAATTGGGCACTGGTGCTGGCACTTTGGGCGGCCGAATCGTGAGACATCGGCCTTCGTGCGGCGAGCATATCTCATGCGCCTGCCCGAGGTCCTGGCTCAAGCTGAGATTCTTAGACAACGTTAGGCAGGCGACAAGCGCCAGAACGGCGAAGGCGGCGATAAAATTCTTTCTCATATTCTCGTTCCCCTTGTTGATTTTCGTGCTGATCCATTCCCCTCCTCGCAGAGGAGGGGTGGATGCGCCGAGCAAAGCGAAGGCGCAGACGGGGTGGTCAGATCGGCACCCCCACGATTTCTCCGAACTGACCACAATTGAGGCTTCGCCCTACCCTTGAGGCTGCGCGCTATCGCGCTTGCGCTTCGCGCGGGCTCGCGCTTCGCGCCCGGCACGCCAGCCTGTGGCTGTCGCGCCACCCCTCCTCGCAGAGGAGGGGAATAGCCAAAGGCAACACTACGTCATCACCGTCATGAATCTCTCGTTCAGCTCGCGAACGTGGTAAAAGATTGCGCGGCCCAACTCTTCCATGGTCCACGTGATTGTCGGTGAATCGGGATAGTAGATGTAGCCGCCGCTGAATACCTCGTTGCGGTTACCCGAAGGATCAAAAAAGTAGATGGTTTGTCCTCTGGTGATGCCGTGCCGCGTCGGACCGATATCCAGCGAAACATTTTTCTTAGAAATGATGTCTGCTGCGCGCAGGACTTCTTCCCACGAGTTCAGATAAAAGGCAACATGATGGAATCTATCCTGCAGTTCCTCATCGCGAATAAACGCAATGTCATGCGGCTTTGTGCTGCAGGTCAGAAACGCAGCCATCAATCGATCCCCATCCAGCACGCGCTCGGATAATCCGAAGCCCAGCACTTTGGTGAACAACTCCACCGTTCCGTCAAGATCCACACCGTGGACCTGCCAGTGATCCATGCGTGTCGGCTGCATGCCTTTCAGCCCGTCGGGCCATGGCGGAGGATTGGTGTCACCCATTCCGTTACCCACTCGTTTCTTTTCGGCATAAAGTTCGACGTGTTGGCCTGTGGGAATTTCGAATCGAATACGCTCACCCGTCGACTTGAGTTCGCCTGCGGGAATGTACTCTACTTTGCAACCGAATTGCGAAACGGTCTTCGATAGCCGTTCCAGCGTCGCTTTACTGTCGACTTTGAATGCGATGTAATCGGCGCCCGGGATATCTGCCTCACGAAGGACAACGCTGTGGTGGTCCTGTTCATCCCATGCCTTGAGGTACACTCGGCCTTTCTCATCACGATCCGTTTCGATCAGTCCCACGACCTCCGTGTAATGCTTCACAGCCGCGTCAAGATCCAACACTCGGAGTGAACAGTGGCCGGGGCGCAGAACGCCAGTCATTGACATAAACCATCTCCTTCGAATTTCGAAACAAAAAGCCTTGGGCGGTCATCCTTCAAGGCTGCGCGCTGTCGCGCTTGCGCTTCGCCCAAGGCTGCGCGCTGTCGCGCTTGCCCTTCGCCGACCGCCCCTACAGCTTGGGATTTGCGACTGTAGGGGCGCTCTTTGAGCGCCAACGATGTATGACGCCCAACACACGAATGCGCAAATCGGTTGTCGGCCAGATACAACAGGCCAGCACACGGCCGTGATCTTCATCTTCGCGACTGACATGTGCTCGGCTCATCACCCTCGCCCGGTAGCTTCCTTCCAGAACTTGCACCTTGCAAACTCCGCAGCCGCCTTGCCGGCAACCGACGGGGATCCGGCGTTTGAAGCCGATTTCAGTCGAGCGGAGAACCGTTTGATCATGGGAACACGAAAATGTATCAGCCCGCTGGCTGTCGTCACAATTTACAATGTGAATCTGAAATCGCATCAGCGCGTCACGCCGCCCGCGGGATCCCTGACTCTTTTGTTGAAATCGCCTTCGTCAATAGGTGCGCAGATTCCCTCGAGGAAGCCATACCAACCGTTCAACGTCAATTCTTCTCGTGGTACCAATTTGAAAGTGTTCTTTTGCGAAACCCACGGGGTCTTGTAAATCGTTGGGTCGTTGATCGTCAAAACCATTTCCATGGTGTCCGCGCTTACCCGGTGGAAGCGCTCCTGCATACGCATTTGCGCGCTATGCGGATATCCGAAATGGTCGAGCCATGATCTTTCGTCATAACCGAGCGAGTCGACGACAAAGGTGTCTCCTTCCCACTTCCCAATGTTGTACCCGTACCAGGTAGGCATGAGCGCATCGACATCGTCAGGGAATTTCCGTCCGTCGGTCCAGATTTCGCGCAGGGCGCGTGTCCAGGAAAAGAATTGCAGGAGCTTGCCCGGCGCCAGAATGAATTCCACGGGCTCGGGTTCGTAATACAGGCGAGGGATACCGGGAGGATTGCAATCTCCAACGAGCGAATTGCCCTGAGCTGGAGGAACAGCTCTCAGGCGGCCAATGTGCTCTCCATTCAGCGGAGCTCCCAACGGGCGGCCGTACGACGGTTTGTTCGCGTTGAGCTTTTTTATACCTTCAGGGGTCATTTCAGGTACAACGGGATTGATACCTCGGTCGCCTTGCCGCTGCCAAACTCCCGTGAGATCGTGTGGATCAAATTTTCCGGCGGGCGTCGCCGTCGTCTTCGGAGCCTGCGAGGACGCGATAGACGATATTGCGAACAAGACAATAGGTGCGACGATCAGAGTCTTCATCTCACTTCGCATCTTGAGCTCCCTTACCTCACCCCGTCACCTGTTGTCGGTGTGTCGCGCTGGAACCGCAACACTTCGGTTCCGTCGGGCAGGACCGCCTTCGCGATAACTCCGGCGTGTGTGCCCGGAATTTTCGAGGGATAGAAAGTAATTGTGATTTGATCTCCTGGCTTCAGGGTCTTCCTGTTCCAGCCCATTCTGGCCCAGTTATAAGGACTATTTCCCTCTATGGACCAGTTCTCGACGTTCCCTTTGTCGTCGGTAATATCGACGTAAATGCCGATATGAGGATTGGCCCACTTGAACTCGGTCACGATGGCCTTTGCGGTGATTGGGGACACCGTCAAATCGTAGGAAATCCCGGTTCCGTGGTGGGCAAGGAGCAGACCGGATCCGGCCAAAAGAGTTGCGAGCAACATTACGGATATAAGAATTGTGTTCTTCATCTGCATCTCCCCAAGAGAGGGAAATTGTGAAATCGGACGATATTCCCCTCCTCGCAGAGGAGGGGTGGATGCGCCGAGCGAAGCGAAGGCGCAGACGGGGTGGTCAGACCGGCTACAACGTTTCGCCGAACTGACCACCCCGGCGCGCCAGCTTCTATTAAGCTGTCGCGCCACC
>CAZNBG010000288.1:0-4548 GCA_964570915.1 uncultured Nitrospira sp.
TTTTTATGCCCACTATCTACAACGTAAATCCCACAAGATACCAGAGTTGATCCTGGCCGCGACCAGTAGCGGTACCTGGGTCCATATCCGAAGCATACGTATACAACGCATGACCATCATAGAACACCTGTGCACCATTAGCAGTCTGGTGAACTGACAACAGCCTGGGCAACATCATAGAACTTGAAACAGCCATCATTCCCTGGGGGGTCTTCAATTCAGTGGTCATAAGTAAGAATTACCGGCCGTTCCAATATTCGTCAAGAAAATCGCTATTCTTCACGACGGTTGTCTGGACAAGCGCCGCCGGCGCCTTGTGTGTTGCGAGACGCATCGGTAGAATCGATCCCGGATCAGGTACGACCATACCGAATGTTCCACCTAGGGCTTCATCGCGCATGACCCGATCGAGTCTGGTGATCTGTTTCGGCGACAGTTTGACGGCTGGGTTTCAATCCCCTACCAGGGAGAATCCGACTGGGCGGGAGACCCCGTACGGCGAATTCCTGCAGTCGTCTTTAGATGGTGTCGCACATGTTCGCACCAGTGGAATCTGCGGCGAATTGACGGGCGAAATGGTCATGCGATTTCGGCGGGACGTGCTGGATCATCAGCCCGGGTATGTTCCCATTCTTGGAGGGACGAACGATCTCGGATGGAACGCGGTTCCGTCCCACATCATGCGCAATTTGGTCAAGATGTATGAACAGGTGCTCGCGATGGGAAGTGTGCCTATTCCGGTAACCGTCCCGTCCATTCGTGTCGAAGATGCTGCGGAGAGTCAAACGGGGCACGAGTGGGTCGTCGAGCATCTTACCCATCGACGTCACTTAAACACGCTCATCCGGGAATATGCCGACTCCAAAGGCATCGCCATGGTCGACCTGTTCACGCTTACGGCTGATCCGAAGAGCGGGCAGCTGGCTTCGATCTATTCGAACGACGGCATTCATCTGACCACGGCCGGATACCGGTTATTTGCCGAGCACATGGCGCACATTCTGAAACCGCTGTTGGCACAAGTGATATCGTCGTGAGTCGTCCACTGCAAACCATCACCGACCGGGAGTTCGATCAGGTCGTTGAGGCAAGCTCGGTCCCCGTGTTGGTGGAGTTCTGGAAGCCAGGATGCGGCCATTGCCGTGCCCTCACGGCGGAGCTCGAACGGTTGCAAGACGATAGGGGATCGACCCTAATCATTCTCACGATGAATGTCGAGGAAAATTTTCAAATTCCAGCCGAATTGGAAGTCTCGTCGCTTCCTGCGCTGGCGTTATATCGCAACGGCGAATTTGTGAGATTTATCGGAGGATTGGGAAAGAAGGATGAGATCGCAAAACACGTTTGGTTAGCGTTCGGGAAGTGACCGAGCGTGGCGAAGCAGTTCTAGAGCACCCGCCAGGCGCGGCCGTCGTTTTGAATCAACCGATCGGCTTCCAGCGGTCCCCACGAGCCGGCTTGGTACTCAGGCAGCCAACGCTGTCCCGATTTTTCCCAGGCTTCGAGAATCTGAGTGATCCAAGCCCAGGAGGCCTCTACGGCGTCGCGCCGCATGAAACGAGAAGCGTCTCCGGCCATGACGTCGAGTAAAAGGCGCTCATAGGCTTCTGGTGACGGCCGACCGAATACTTCTCCATACTTGAAGTCCATCTCCACTGGATGGGTCTGAGCGCGGGTGCCGGGTACCCGAGAGACAATGCGGAGCGTCAGCCCTTCTTCCGGTTGAATTTTCAAGGCCAAGACATTCGGAGCTTGGGGAGTTTGTCCACCGGCATTGAACAGGATCTGCGGAATCTCTTTGAATTGGACGGCCACCTCGCTGGCGCGCTGCGGCAACGCCTTTCCGGTTCGCAAGTAGAACGGCACGCCGGACCACCGCCAGTTCTCGACGAAACATTTCACCGCCACATAGGTTTCGGTGGTGGAGTTTGGTTTGACGCCTTTTTCACGTCGATAGCCGGGGACTGGCATTCCATGCGCGGTCCCCTCGGTGTATTGTGCTCGCACGGTGAATGTTTCCACGTCCTTCGCCGTGATGGTCCTCAAGCAGCGGAGGACTTCCATTTTGGCGTTTCGCACCACGTCGGGATCCAGGGAGTAGGGCGGTTCCATGGCGACCAGGCAGAGCAGTTGGAGCAGATGATTCTGGACCATGTCGCGGAGAGCGCCGGCTTCCTCATAGTAGGTCGCTCTGGTCCCGACACCTTCGGCTTCGCTCACAGTAATTTGCACATGGTCGACGTACTTGTGGTTCCAGATCGGTTCGAAAATGCTGTTGGCAAAACGCACGACCATGAGATTCTGAACCGTCTCTTTGCCGAGATAATGATCGATCCGGAAGATCTGCGATTCATCGAAGACGCGGCCGGTGACTTCGTTGATAGCCTGTGCCGACATTAAGTCGCGGCCGACCGGTTTTTCGACGATGATGCGCGTATAGGGTGAACGGGCTGCGGGGGATCCCGTGAGACCGGAATGAGACAAGCCTTCGCAGACGGACGTGAAGGAGCTGGGGGGGATGCTGAGATAAAAAATTCGATTCCCGGGTAGTTGGAACTCCCGCTCGAGTTCTTCCATGCGCTCCTTCAATCGCGCATAGGTCTGAGCGTCGTCGTTGCCTCCGGCCAAATAAAACAGGTGTTGAGAAAAGGCATTCCACGTCTCTTCGATCAGGGCCTGCCGGGAATGTTTGATGACGCCATCGCGGACGGTGGCTCGGAACTCTTCATCACTCATCGGAGTACGGCCAAGGCCGAGCACCACATAGTTTGACGGTAGTAACCCATCGAGGAGGAGGTTGTAGACCGCGGGAATGAGGCGCCGACGAGCGAGGTCGCCTGACCCTCCAAAAATGACCAGTGTACATGGTTCGACTGGTGGCAGCGGTTCCTGGGAGCGGCTGATATCAATCCGTTGACTATTCGTCGATGCCATCAAGGCCTCCTCAATGCTGCCAGGAGTTATCGTCGGACGGCGTGGCCACCGAAGGCATTGCGAAGGGCGGCCAGCATCTTTTCGGTAAAGGATTCTTCTTGTCGTGAACGAAACCGAGTAAACAGGGCGGTCGTCAACGTCGGAACTGGCACGTCCTTTTCGATCGCATCGGCGATCATCCAACGTCCTTCGCCTGAGTCTTGCACATATCCTTTCAGACGTTCCAGTTTGGGATCTTGTTTCAGCGCGCCCGCAGCCAACTCCAAGAGCCAGGACCGGACCACACTTCCGTGCATCCACAGATCGGCGATGTTCGCCAGGTCAAGCTTGTAGTCGCTCTTCGACATCAGCTCAAACCCTTCCGCGTAGCCTTGCATCATACTGTACTCGATCCCGTTGTGGACCATCTTCACATAGTGCCCGGCTCCAACCCCTCCGACATGGGCCCACCCGTTGTCGGGGGCGAGGGTCTTGAAGACCGGAGCGAGCCGCTGGACGGCTGCCGCTTCACCACCCACCATGAGACAGTAGCCAACAGTGAGTCCCCAGATGCCTCCGCTCGTCCCGGCGTCCACATAGTGGATGCCTCGTGTCTTCAAGACAGCGGCCCGCTGCACGTCGTCATGAAACCGCGTATTCCCGCCGTCGATGATGGTATCTCCAGGTTGCAGCAACGCGGCCACCGCCTGCACGGTTTCTTCCGTAGGAGCTCCGGATGGAACCATGATCCAGACGGCGCGGGGGGCACCAAGCTTACTCACAAGATCAGCCAGAGACGTGGAGCTGATACATCCATGACCTTCCGCCTGTTTGATCAGTTCACTGGATCGATCATAGACGACGATGCGGTGCTGATCGCGCCGCAGACGTGTGACCATGTTCATCCCCATCTTGCCTAATCCGATAAATCCCAGTTCCATAAGAGCTCCTTGGTATGATGTCGGTAACAGATGAGGCGGTGCCCGTCGATCAATTCACGGGCATGCGTAGCTCTTCTCAAGTCGCATGGGAACAAGATCCTCGCGCAGAGACACCCGGTTCAATGCACTCCTGCGGTTAGTCGATACGAGCAGGGTTCGGGATATCCTTAAAGAGGAGATCGGCAAATTGCCGTCCAAAGTTGAGCCTGTCAGTAAGGGTTGTCGCCGCCAGGAACTGTCCAGCCAAGTGCTCGAGTGCCGGTTCACGAGAAAACATGAACCGATGAATATCCACCGGGGCGACCAACCAAAACCCTCGTAACCGGAAGAATGCCGAGATGCAATCTTCATAGAACAGCGTCAATAAATAGTGGGCCGTTCCCGGCTTTTCGATGAGATCCTGTGCCTTTCCCAACAGATGGAAGCATTCGGCTTTGAGGCGAATCTGTTCGTTGATGGAGGCCGGCGGCGGGCCTTGGCGGAATCGCTGGTGAACTTTTTCGATCAACTGCGCGCAGAGTCCGTCATAATCGTAAAGGATTCTGCCTTTTCGAAGCAACGAGGGAAGGCGCAGCGAGTAGGCAAGATCGTCTTCAATGGACTGGTATCCGCGATAGCGGATATCCGCCAGGCGTTCGCCGACGCGAAGAATCTCGTGGCTGTCGGCTTCCCCCTTGACGAGAGCAATCAGGTA
>CAZNBG010000289.1:0-4542 GCA_964570915.1 uncultured Nitrospira sp.
GGGCAGAGCAGATCAAGCTGTGTCTCGGAATATCGGGCACGGAGTCCGGTGATTGCCGGAAGGCTTTGCAGAAGATCTCCCAATCGAGCCAATTGTATGACCAGCGCGCGTGGCATTCTTCCTTGCTTCCCCCTGACCTGAACCGATGAAGAGACTGCCCCTGGTCCGAGCCTGAACAAACTCATACAAACGGTGCGCTGAATCGCTTCAGGGATGAGCGGCTTCCATCGCAAGCGCCGCTTCCTTTCCTGAGATCGCATGCCCGAGTTCGATCAACCCGTCATACGTCGGAGCCAGCGCATGCAGAGTGTCATACTCTTGGCGGGCGCTCATGATCTGTTCCCCTCGAACCAGCACACCGACCAGCGCATAGCGGACCGACAGGTCAGCCGGATTGCGCGAGAGATACGTGCGCAACTGTTCACTCAACTCCTGCCAGCGGTTTTGTGCCGTACCGGCCCGCAGCAACCAATGGATCGCTTCGGCATCATCAGGATGATCGGCCAGCACTTGATGGAACCGTTCCCAAGCGCCTTGCGCATAGGCCCTTCCCATTGCCGCCATTCCCATCCCCATCAGACACTTCTTCCGGTCCGCTCCTTGCCGCAGGGCCGAAGCAAATGCGGTTTCGGCTTGCTGGTACTGCTCCCGCTGCATAGACAGAATACCGCTCAACAAGAGCCCTTCCGCATGATTGGGCGAAGCGTCCAACACCATTCTCAGTTGCGTCTCCGCCTGCGCTAAGTTCATCTGCTCCAGAAACGTGCGGGCCAACGCCACCCGCTCAGCCGGCGCATCCACCAACGCCAGATAACGTGAGAGGAACCGTGCGCGGTAGGCCGGCTCCTTCAGGCGCTCGGCGACCATGGCACCCCAGGACAGGACAAATCGGTCATTCGGCCACTCGTCGACCATCCGGAGTTCCCATTTGACCGCCGCCCAATCCTTTTTCAGCGCAGCCGCTTGCAGCGCTGCGACATGCGCCCAGGCGGCTCGATCACGGACGTCGCTCATCGGCCCCAATTGCGTCGGGAATTTGACGTCTTGAGGACCGCTGACTAATTTGAAGCCATCGGTGTGGTAGTGCAGATCTTCGTCGGCCAACCACCAATGAGAACCCCACCGTTCCTGGAGCAGCCGACTGTTGTGCTCGTCGTGACTGTTCCTGCCGAACGTCTGGCTTTCCAAGTGATAGAGCACGCTACGCGGCTGGTAGATGACATGATGGCCTTTCTCCCGAACCTTCAGACAGAGATCCACGTCCTCAAATCCATTAATGAAACGTTCGTCGAAACCCCGTGCTTCCTCGAACACTTCCCGGCGAATCAGCATGCAGGCCGCCGTGACTGCCAGAAATTCACGTCGCTGATTGACGGCGGGAAGGGTATTCGCAGCCGTTCGGTAAATGTGATAGGCGCTCCGATACGAGCGCATAAACACGACACCAGCATGCTGGACGGATCCGTCCGCAAAGAGCAGCTTGCTGCCCACCACGCCGACCTCCGGATGCTTTTCCACCTCGTCGACTAACGGATTGAGCCAGTGCGATTGTGGAATGGTGTCGTTATTCAGAAACACCAGATACTTGCCGCGTGCCGCCCGTGCGCCTTGATTACATCCCTTGGCGAACCCGAGGTTCTGTTCGTTCCTGATGATTTGTACATTGCCCTTGAGCTCGGCCAAAAACTCCTTGGTTCCATCCACAGATCCGTTGTCGACAACGATCACCTCGAACGTCACATCGGTCGTCGCCGCGGCCAACGCGGCCACACATTGCCTAGTCAATTCGATCTTGTTCCAGACGGGGATGATGATGGAGCAGGTAAAAGGCGGCGCCGGCTGCAGCAGCGCGTGATATTCCTGCAGGGCCCGATCCTGCATCTCCCGCACACCGGGAATCGATTGCGCAATCTCACGATGCTTTTCATAGATCATCGCGGCCGTTCTCGCGAAATCCGGACGGCGGCAGCTGGTCATGGACGAACCGTCGGTCCGCCAGGTGAACTCTGCAGTGACCTTCTTCAGATGCTTGAACGGATAACGACGAGAAATCCTGATCCAGAGATCCCAGTCTTCGTGAGAGGTCAGTGATTCGTCGAACACACCGGCTTCTTCAAGGCACGCCCGTTCATGCATCACGCTCAAAACAGGGAAATAGTTGGAGATGAGCAACCGTGCGGCGTCGAAGTCATATGAATACGGGATGTCTCGCGTGGTTTCGACATACCGGTCTCCCTGAAGTTGTTCATGTACCCGCCACGCGTCGGTGTAGGCCACATGCTCACCATGCGTTTCTAAATAATGAACCAGCGTTTCCAGATGATCGGGAAGAAATCGATCGTCATCGTCCAGATAGGCGATATATTTGCCACGTGCGAGCTTCAGTCCCGTGTTGCGAGCAGCAGCCAGTCCCCTGTTGGCTGCATGTCGGACATACGTGATCCGCCCATCGGCGTTCATGTCGATCAGCTCAGATTCGGCACCGGAGCCCGCATCGTTGATCACGATGATCTCAACATTCTGGTACGTTTGCGCCAACACACTTGCGATGGCACACTGTAATTGTTGGATGCGGTTATGCGTCGGCATGATGACCGACACCATCGGAGACTCTCGGTTTGGCGTTCCCGACGGCTCCGCTGACCGGACACACGAGGGGGCATTCGGCCGAGCACTCGCTTCGGCGATCCGTTCGGTCTTGTGCGGTACAATCGCTGAAATCTTGCCGCCATAGTTCTGCGCCTGAAAGACCGTGTCCGGAACGGGATCGAGCTTGCGCAGCAGCTCCTGATCGTCAGCCACTTGCCTGAGGAGGATAAATCCCTCCCCCATACTCTCCCCCGCTGCAACCCGTCGCATGACTTGGAGATTGTGATCGAATGCTCGCGGCATCTTTATCGTCTCGTGGGCGAACCGGAAGCACATCTCCGCCTTGTCATGGTGGCTGAATAAGGCCAGCAGCACCCCAAGATTGTTGATCGCTTCGAGTCCATCGCCCCGCTCCGCAAGCGCCTGGCGGAACTCCTCCAACGCGAGGTGGGGGCACGGAATATTGGCTGTCAGCAGAAGCAGACCGAACTCCACATGCGCGCCATACCGGGCTCCTTGCTGATCCGCACACTCCGACAATTCTGGATACAGGTCATGGATGCCGAATCTCGCCCGCATGGTGCTGAGGAGTGTGACTGTTTCCGGTCCCGTCTTGCTGGTGGGGCCGGTGGAGATGCCTTGTGGGTGAATGCGGTATTGGACCAACTGTTCGTCCATATATTTGAAGCGCAGGCGAGCGCCGGCCGCCTTCAGCCAGAACTGATAATCCGGACAAAAGCCGGTTTCGAAACCGCCCAGTTCCTCAATCGCACGCCGCCGGACGAGCACCGTCGGGTGCGGCACGATATTTTTGCGAAACAGAGTGCGGAGCAAATTCCTTGGCGTGAACGCCAAGGATTCCAAAAACCGGAAATCGGTCGCGAGTGTGCGTCCTTCCGCATCGATGTGGGAACCGTCTGAAAACAGGATGTCGGCGGCAGGATCCTTTGTCAGCGCAGCCATTTGCGCCGAGAGCTTCGTCGGCATGAAAACATCGTCGGCGCCGATGAACGCGACATACTCTCCGGTGAGATAACCCATGCAGGTGTTCAACAACTGGTCGAAGGCGGCCCCCGACTGCGCAATATTGCTGTGGTAGACGTATCGGATTCGCGGATCGCGCGCGTAAGTCATGACGATGTCCCGCGTCCGATCGGCGGACCCATCGTCGAACAGCACGAACTCCCAATCGGTGAATTCCTGGCCCAACACCGATTGGATGGTCTGATCGAGATAGCGCTCGCCGTTGAAGACGGTACAGAGCACTGAAACGGTCGGCCGCTTGGACGAGAGTCGCTCAATGTCTCGGTGATCCGGCTTCTGGACAGGCCCCATCATAGTCATCTTCCGGTCCTCACTGGATGCGCATGCAGCATGGTGGCTTCGTGCAGAGCGACCGCCACCTGTTGTTGTTCTTCCATCGTCATGCCGGGAAACAAAGGGAGCAGCGCTGAGTGATCCCGCCGCCGTTCGGTGTGCAACAGATCACTGCCCTTTCGCCACGGTTGTTTCTCGTACGCCGGCTCCCGATGGACACACATGATTCCTCTCCTCGTCGTAATGCCGCGGCTCAGGAGCGATTCCATGATACGTTCCTGATCAGCATCATCGGGCAAACCGACACAGTAGCTTTGCCAGTTGCTGCGAGCCCATGCCGGTTCATGTGGCGGCACACAGTCCGTTCGTTCGGCGAGGAGATGATGATACTGTGCGGCCAGCAGACGTCGTTGGCGAAGAAGCTCCGGCAATTTGGCAAGCTGTGCCCGCCCAATCGCCGCCTGGAGATCCGTCATTCGGTAGTTGAAGCCAAGCTCGTCGTACGTTTCACACACCACACGGCCCGCGTCCTGCCGTTGCCGATCTGTGCCGCGTCGAACAGAATCGGCCGGTCGGCGGGCCAGGGCACGCCAGCGGGCTGCTCCGACGCCACGATGCCGACATCGTCCGGGTCGT
>CAZNBG010000290.1:0-4526 GCA_964570915.1 uncultured Nitrospira sp.
GGAGAGACCTATCCCGTCGAAGTTGTCGCCAATTTCGTCGCCGTCGAAGGGTGTGAATACAACTTCGCCTTTGCCCGCGACATCTCCGAGCGGAAACGCTCGTACTCACTCCTGCAAGCCGCCATCAACTCAGTCGCCGACGGCCTCCTGGTCATCGATCGACACGGTACGGTGACGAGTGTCAACCAACGCTTCCTCCATCTCTGGAGCATCCCCCCCACACTGGCCGACAACCGAGACGACGAGGCGTTACTGGCATTCATGGCGGGCCAACTTCGGGACCCTCAGGCCTTCTTGCGGAAGGTTCATGAGCTCTGCGTATACCGTGAACAAGAAAGCTTCGATGTGCTTGAGTTTAACGATGGACGGGTCTTCGAGCGCTTTTCACGACCCCAGATTCTCGCCGGGGAAATCGTCGGCCGTGTCTGGAGCTTTCGTGATATCACCGAACAGAAACGTGCCGAGAAAGCACTCCGTGACAGCGAACTGAGACTCCAGCATTTTGTAGCGGAAGCTCCAGTTGGGTTGTGTATTCTGGATCAGGACTGGTCCACGATCTGCGCCAATAAAGCCTTGTGTGAATTAACGGGGTATGAAGAGCATGAAATCGTCGGGAGCACCTACGCCTTGTATACACACCCGGATGATCTTTCGGCTAACATCGTGTTGACCGATGAGTTTTTTCGAGGAGTCCGATCGAGCTACACCTCTGAAAAACGGTACATTAGGAAATCGGGGGAAATCATTTGGGTCTCACTCAAGGCAACTCGTATTGAGCTAGCAGACAATACCGGGCCCTTACTCCTTGCCGTCATTCAGGATATCACCGAGCGCAAATTGGCGACTGAGGAACGCGAGCAATTGAGCCGAGATCTGCACGATAACATTTTGCAAGCGCTCTATGCCGTCGGCATGCAGTTGGAAGCCGGCAAGCTCGCCATGGGACGCTCTACCCGCCGATCGAAAGCACATCTGACTCAAGCCGTCACCCAACTCAACAATCTTATGGTCGATGTTCGGCGTTTCATTGCACCGTTGACCCGACGGACTCCTGCGAAGTTGGACTTCGGACAAGCACTGGAACAACTGACCGTTTCGATGACGGGCGCCGACCATGCCACACCTGAGCTGGACATCAGGAACCCCGTCCTGTCCTTCATCACTCCCCAACTAGGAGAGCAATTACTCAGTATCGCGCGCGAGGCTCTGAGCAATAGCATGCGCCATGCTCGCGCCTCCCGTCGATGGGTACGTCTGAACCTGATGGATAATACGATCCGTTTGGTCATCGGCGACAATGGCGTCGGTTTTGCTCCCAAGCGCAGGCGTCGCACGGGACACGGACTCAGCAACATGGCAACCCGCGCCAAACGCCTCCTTGCTACATTTACGCTCGATAGCGCACCGGGGCTGGGCACAACTATTACAGTCGATATTCCATTGAAGAAGGGCACTGTCTATGAATAGATCCCAACTGATTCGGCTGGTCATCGTGGATGATCATGAAGTGGTACGCATCGGTCTCTGCGCTGTCCTCAATCTCACGCCCGGGATGAAGGTCGTGGGCCAGGGAAAGCGAATGGAGGAAGCAAAAAAGCTCTGTCTCCGACTCAAACCAGATCTCGTGTTGCTGGATATTCGACTACCGGACGGGAGCGGGGTGGACGCCGCCCGCGAGATTCTTGCGAAGTGTGCTCACACCCGCGTGCTGTTTCTGACGAGTTTTGCCGATGATCATACTGTATTGGAAGCGATTCTCGCCGGCGCTCACGGATACATTCTCAAGGACATCGCGTCCAAGGCCCTCGTGCGTGCCATTCGAACCGTGGCTTCCGGACAAGCACTCATTGACCCTCGCTTGACAAAACATACACTGGAATGGCTGAAGAACCTGTACAGTGAGCCGGGGCAATCGAAGCGCCCGCTCCTCTCCCCACAGGAGCAGCGGCTTCTGCCCTTGGTGGCGAGAGGCCTGACGAACAGAGAGATCGCTCAGGATCTGCGGCTGAGCGAAAAGACCATCAAGAATTATCTCTCAAATATCTATTCAAAGCTGAGTATCGGACGTCGATCCCAAATCGCTGCCTTCTATGCCGGAAGTTTTAAGGGCTCCGGTACGCAATTACCCGTGGAAACTCATTGAGTCAGACCGGGCCACTCGCGTGTCGACGGTGTGACCTGCTCCACTGGACGGCGCGGTTAGTCAATAGAATTGACACCTTAGAAGTCACTGACTAGGATACACCTCGCCGTCGGTTCCTTTTTCCAGGTGTGTCATCGTTTGACTGAGAGGAGGTGTAAATGTCCGATGCTCCTTTGTCCGAAGCCCGAGAGACACTGCCAACACCCAAGCTCTCTCATTCAGCCAGCAATCAGGCCGAGGCGGCCTTCGAGACGGTCGTCTTTGCCAGTCGATGGATTCAAGCTCCGCTCTATGCCGGCCTCATCGTCGCAGAGTTGCTCTACGCCTACAAATTTCTGCTCGAACTCTGGGAAATGGTGGCCCACATCAACAGAATGGAAGAAACGGCGTTCATGCTCGGGGTTTTGGGGTTGATCGACGTCACGATGGTCGCCAATTTGCTAACGATGGTCGTGATCGGTGGATACGCAACGTTCGTCAGCAAGCTGGATTTGGAGCACCATCCGGACCGTCCTGATTGGCTCACGCATGTCGATCCCGGGACGATTAAGATCAAACTCGCGGCCTCGCTAATAGGGATCTCCAGCATCCATCTCCTGAAGGCCTTCGTCGACGTGGCGAACGAGAACCCGGAGCATATCAAGTGGAAGATCTTTATCCACATGACATTCCTTGCCTCGGCCATCCTCTTGGCCTGGACCGATAAGCTCATGCAGAAGGACAAGAAGCACTGACCGCTTCATGCGACGAGGCCGTCGCCGGTAGGTGCGTATGAGCGGTCTCCGTTCGAATCAAGGCCCAGACCCGGCCCATTGCTACGAACAGCGTGATGGAACAACACTGTGCTAGCCTGAGTATCCTTGAGGAATCCAGGGGGCAGTCACAGACTTGATCGCTTCGACAGTGAGTGGTCCGTCCAGATAGCCGTCGATGTGGCCCGTCCTATTGGCAGGAAGCCCGCTGCCGGATAACTCCCGTCCGAGACCGACGATGTGAAGGCTTGGTGACCACTCCTTGAGTCTCAGCACGTGCATGCGTTCCGTCTCATCGACCAGCCGGTCGAAATCCGCGAACAGCAGCATCGGTTTGGGCATGGGGCATAGGCTTCTTAGGTCCTCCACGGAGATAACAGTGTGGACTCGACACCCGAGCTTTTCTAGGGTCTTCACCAGGACTGCCTGGCTGACCACGTCCTTCATCATGACCAGCACATTCCCAGGCTCGAACGCCAGTGAAGGACGATCGCTGGCCCGAGCAAGTGATAAATCGAACCAAAATCGGCTTCCGTTCCCAAACTCACTTTCGAATTCTATCGTTCCACCCATCAGGTCGATAAGCTGTTTGGCGAGGGCCAATCCCAGCCCGGTCCCTCCATACTTGCGTCGATCGGACCCGTCTGCCTGCACAAATGGCTGGAACAATCGGGAGGCATGCGACTGACTGATCCCGATCCCGGTGTCACTGACCGTAAATCGGATACGGCTGGCCCCGGTTTGCAGTCCAGACGCCAGTTCGCCGGATGGTGGAGCAACCAGTTGAACGCGCAACCAGACTTCTCCCCGTTCCGTAAATTTCACAGCGTTACTGAGTAACACGGAAAGCAGACGGCCGATACGGGCGGGATCACCCCAGAGTTTCACCGGCACCGTCGATGCTATTTCGTAGCGAAGGAGAATGCCTTTCTCTTCCGCCCGCGCTTGGAACAGAGCGAGATTCTCCTTGAGAACTGCACGCAACACAAATTCCTCCCGGATGAGCATGACTCGCCCTGATTCCAATTTGGAAAAGTCCAAAATATCGTTCACGATTTCAAGCAATGCTTTGGCGGACATCCGAATCGTCTCGGCACAATCCCGCTGCTCCGGCGTAAGCTCGGTGTCAAGCAACAATTCATCCATCCCAATAATGCCGTTCATCGGGGTACGAATTTCATGGCTAATCGTGGCAAGAAACTCTGATTTTAACCGGGCACCTTCAAGAGCACCGTCTCGTGCCTGAACCAGCTTGTCCTGGCTGTTCCGCAACTCTTGCATGGCTTGACCAGCTCGTAACATGTACCGCACCCGGTGCCTGAGCAACAGGCCGTTGATCGGCTTGACAATGAAATCGGTGGCTCCCGTATCATACGCTTGGGTCACGGACTGATAGTCTTCGAGCCCCGTCATGATGAGTATGGGCGCATGCATGCCTTCCGGCAACCGGCGGAGCTCCGTACAGACGGCATATCCATCCATTTCAGGCATCATGATATCCAGTATCACCAGATCGGGATGGGCCCTGACGAAGACCTCGAGCCCTCGTCGACCATTGTCGGCCTCTTCGACCGACCAGCCTGACTGCTCGAGCGCCTCACGCGCCAGCAATCGTGCGATGGAATCATCGT
>CAZNBG010000291.1:0-4491 GCA_964570915.1 uncultured Nitrospira sp.
GAGTGGGACCCCCGGCAGGTTGGTTTGAATTCAATAATGCAATACTGGCAATGCCAAGTCCCGTCAGCGTGCCGTCTGGGCGCCAATTCGATTCTGCGATGCTTATAGTCCGGCATTGCCGTGACCTCCGGTCTTCCACCACTCCTTGAACATGAACCTCCTTCCTTGTCGGCAAGCACTGGGTCAGTGCGCCTGCCTTGTACGAACACTGAGGCCATCGGCTCCTACTCGAATGATCTTTCCTGGACTCGCACGGAGCGTGGGGAGCACCGTATGTTCCATATAATCCTTGAGATTCTCCGGGCGGAGATCGTTGAAGAATTCACGGTCGTGCGCGAGCTCTGAACTCTGCATGCCATCGTGATAAACGAAGCGCTCGGTGTACGTCCCCGGCGTGACATCACGGAACCACCGTTCAAGGCACTGCTGGATGATTCGAATGTTCCCTGGCTCACTACCTCCAGTATTCGTCATGATCCCTCCTGCTCGTCGATATCTGGAACGTGTTCACCTGGACTCCAGAACTGCAGAAGCTATGCCAATCGCGAAATGAAATGACCGCAGCGGCACGTGCCCAGAAGTGCCCGTGTTGAACAGGCCAAGCGTTCGCGGTTGATTATTCAGCAGAAGATGCGGTGCTACTGTTAGTTGATCAACAAGGCAGTCGTTCTTCCACGTAGCGGACGATCGGTTGGCGACGTGAATAGATGAAGTCCCAGTGGTTTTCCACGGGCCCTCCTGTATGGTATCTGGGCAGATACGCGTCGTATCTCAATGGATACCAGAGGATGGCTCGCAACTATCCTAGCGGGATGTTCCGCGTTTGACCGCGAGCGCTAGAGCCACACCGACGATGATCATCATCGTCATGGTAACCATCATCACTGCGACGAGGGTCGTCGTCACCGTCATCATCACGCCGATCCATCCTAGTAACCTGCCGTCATCAAGGCGAACACCACAATCGCGATCATGACAATGGCAATCGCAATCAGCAAGAGCGGAGGATGAGCGCCAAACATTCCAGGCATGGGCTTACTCCTCATTTAGGTGTGCAGGTTCTCTCCGACCAGCGTAAGCCTTTCGGCAACCGAGTGTCCAGTCAGGAACCTGGAAGCCGTACGTTGTTGAGGAATTCGAGAGTGTCATTCGTATGAGCGTGCGGAATGGATCCGTCTTCTCGTAAGCACGCATGACATTGAGACACCGTCCGAACCCCTGGAAGAAATGAGCGCGTAGTCCGACTAATATGAGGTTTCCTATCCTAGGAAGGATAAATCGCACGAGCACACTGTGCGGAAAGTCAGTATCACAGGTGGAACGACCAGACCGCCACCGATGTTCGAAGTATGCGACGAAGCTGAGAGTGTTTCTTCTCTCAGCATTGTTGTTAAGGGTCCTGCCCCCTCGGTCTGCCTCTTGCAGAAGGTCGACCGGATTGAAGGGTTGTCGAGGCGTCTCGGAAGGGGAACGGACAGGGCCGTAAGCACCAACCCACAAATTCCCGCATCGAATGTCAGCCAGTTGGCGTCTACAGTATTTCCTTTCCTTGTTCGATAAAGTCAGCGTACCGCAGAGACATGAAGGACAAGTGAAACCCGCATGAAGAGCTACTCATCCACATTGCCTCGGCATATGAAGTTCCTGTGCCAGAAATGTTGGATCCTCGCAAACCCGGATACACCGACTCCTCCCGAATGGGCCTTGATCGGGCCATGCCATGAATGTGGAACTGTGGTTTGGCTGTATTCTTATCGGGGAGATCGTATATTCAGGCCGAAGGCGAAAATCCGAGCCTCTCGGAGATATAGGGAGTCGGCCATGCCGACACCAAAACCGAAGCTCCTCTGCCAAACGTGTTTTTTGGAAATCAAACCCATTACCGCACTCCCGAAAGTCTCGTTCGTCATTGATCGATGCCAACAATGCGGCCTTAGACAGGCCCGTCTCTTTTTAGTAGAGAGCGATCTTACGAGATCTTCGTAAGCCTCACTGGACACCCTCCTTTACGTTCAAGTTACTTTCGCATACCGTGAAGTCATGGAGATCAACGTATGGGAAAAGTCAGATCGCCTCACCGTGTGAAGTTCCTGTGCCAGAAATGTTTGATCGTAGAAAACCCGAATGCATCCCCTCCGGCCAAATGGGTATTACTCAGTATATGCCAAGCATGCGGAACAATAAATGGGCTGTATTCTCATCGAGCAAAGCCTGCGATCGGGCCTCAGACATAACTCTGAGCGTGTATGTGCCGTAAGGCCGCCATGCTACCACCAACGGCACAGCCCCTCCGTAAAAAATGCATCTAGAGATCAAACCCATATCCACACTCCCGAAAGTGGTGGACATCGACACGTACATCGCGATGACGAGTGGAATTTCGCTGTTTGCGGGAGTGGCTTGCAGCGCGAGTGCCTGGATGTGTGCAAGTCGACGACCTAAGAACACGTAGCGTCTCGCTACTAAGTCGTCTGTGAAAATCCCGGCCTCTCCACCGTTCTGAGATACATTCTCAGACGGATGCGGTCAAGATAAAGGTAGATGATCGGCGTCGTATACAGCGTGAGCAACTGGCTGACGAGCAACCCACCAACGATGGCAATACCCATCGGTCGACGCACCTCCGAGCCTACCCCGGTCCCCAGTGCCAAGGGCAAAGCCCCAAAGAAGGCCGCCAGGGTCGTCATCATGATCGGTCGAAAACGCGTCAAACAGGCCCTATAAATGGCCTCTTCCGGTGACTGCCCCGCTGTGCGTTCTGCTACCAAGGCAACATCGATCATCATGATCGCGTTCTTTTTCACGATTCCTATGAGCAGGATGATACCGATTAACGCAATCATGCTGAGTTCCGTCTTAAAGCACAGCAGGGCCAGCAGCGCTCCGACGCCTGCCGAGGGCAGGGTCGAAAGAATCGTCACGGGGTGAATATAACTTTCATACAGCATGCCCAAGACGATATAAACCATTATCAGCGCCGTGAGTATCAGCAGTGGCTGATTTTCTATGGAGGATTGAAAGGCCTTGGCTGCCCCCTGAAAGTTACCCCGGACGTCCATCGGTAAACCGATTTCCCGAACTGTCTTTTCGATCGACGACACCGCATCGCCCAGGACATATCCCGGTGCTACATTGAACGAGAGCGTCACGCTCGGGAATTGACCTTGATGATTGACCAGGAGCAGCGCGTTGGTCGTTTCATAGCGCGTTACCGCACTGAGCGGCACCAGGACTCCGTTCGCCGAACGGACATGGATATCCTGCAGCGTCGTTGGATTTTGCCAGTATTGCGGCGCGACTTCCATGACGACGTGATATTGATTGAGCGGGGTATACATAATGGACACCTGGCGCTGGCCGAATGCGTCATACAGTGTATCGTCTATGAGTTGCGTGCTGAGGCCTAGCCGCGAAGCCGTCAACCGGTCGAAGACAACCAGTGACTGTTGCCCTCTGTCCTGTTGATCACTGTTGACGTCGGCGATCTCCGGTAGGGTCCGCAACTGACGCTCAACCTGAGGCGCCCAGGCATTGAGTTCGGCGAAATCCACACTTTGGAGCGTATATTGATACTGGCCACTGCTGGCCCGGCCACCGATGCGGAGATCTTGAATGGCCTGGAGGACCGTCGGAGCACCAGGCACTTGGGCTAACTTCGGACGCAACCGTGCCATCACCTGATCCACGCTCACCTTGCGCTCCTCCAATGGCGTCAGCGAGATGAACATGCGACCGACGTTCGTGTTACCGCTCACACCGCCTCCGCTGAAGCCGGTGACTGTGTCGACAGCCGGATCACTTTTGATGATGTCCACCACTTCCCTCAGTTTCTGCCGCATCGCCTGAAACGAGATGTCTTGGGCTGCCTGGATATTGCCGAACATGCGTCCGGTATCCTGCTGGGGGAAAAATCCCTTCGGGACGATGCTATATAAATAGATGCTGAAGACCATAGTGCCCAGAGTGAGTAGGAGCATGGTTCGCGGATGGCGCAACACCCAAGCCAATGTGTGTGCGTACCCATCTCGTATGCGATCGTAGATTCGCTCGCTCAGCTGGTACCACCTTCCATGACGTAGGCCCGCTTCCGGCCTGAGCAGCCATGCACACATCATCGGTGTCGTGGTGAGCGAGACCACGAGCGAGATCAGAATTGCCACCGACAACGTGACGGCAAACTCTCTGAACAAGCGGCCCATCATTCCTCCCATAAACAGGATCGGAACAAACACCGCGACCAGGGAGATCGTCATCGAGATGACGGTGAATGTGATTTCACGTGCCCCACGGAGTGCAGCCTGAAACGGCGCCATTCCCTGCTCGCGGTAGCGACTGATATTTTCCAGAACGACGATCGCATCATCCACGACAAACCCCGTGGCGATGGTGAGCGCCATGAGTGACAGATTGTCCAGGCTATATCCAAAGAGATACATCACTCCGAACGTGCTGATCAGTGACACAGGAACCGCCACACACGGAATGAGAGTG
>CAZNBG010000292.1:0-4488 GCA_964570915.1 uncultured Nitrospira sp.
ATTCTTCACGCTCGCCGAGCTGCTTCTGGAGGGTTGTCAGTTTGGTGCTGGCGGTCTCCGCTTGAGCCTGCAGCTCGGCCAGCTTCTCGGTCTCTCCGTTCCCGTGCGTGGAGGCATTCCAAGTCAGAAACGCCAAGCTGACCAAGACAGCGAGGAAGACCATTCCCAACACCCAATCGAACGATATCGTGGAGGAGGAAGAGGGAGGGAAGAGGTGATTCATCCATTCGCCTGGTTCGAGACTCGGTTTGGCGGGCGATTGGACTGTCGACTCTATGGCAGAGACCGGCATACGGGCTGCTAAGATCTTTCCCTTCAAGGCTCGTGGAGGGGGCGTAATGGTCAGACCGAACGGTAACGCGACCGCGACAGACTGATATTCCTTGAATGCAGTGTGGCAGGGGACACATCCTGAAAGAAGATGGGCTTCGAGCGTCTGCCGTTCGGCCCGTTCCAACGCTCCCACCACGTACAAGGGAACGGCATGTTCTAATGCTTCATGCGTCATGCCGACTCATCCTCCTCCCAATACAATTGCAACGATTCCCGCAGTTTCGACATGCCAAGCCCAATGTGTGTCTTGACCGAATCGACCCGTTGATCGAGCCTCGTCGCAATGTCCAGGGCAGACAATCCTTCGTAGTACGACAACTCAATCGCCTGTTGTTGCAGCTGCGGCAGGTTCGCGAATGCCTCTCGGATCAGGCCCTGCAGCGCGTGATCGGCTTGTGACTCGAACTGTCCGGCATTCCGCTCCGCACTCTGCCCAGTCTGTGCATCTTCGACGGGGGTATTCTGACGACGAACACGAGGGCCACGTGTCCGCAATCGGTCAATGGTTCGACTGCGAGTCAAGGTAATGAGCCAGGCAATTGGTGTTCCCCGACCAACATCGTAGCGAACCACCTTTTTCCAGATGTCAAGGTAGACCCCTTGGAGTACCTCTTCAGCTTCTTCACGGCTGCCAAGGATTCGTAGAGCCATGCTGTATAGAACGTGGCTCGATTGATCGTAAAGCTGATGGAAGGCGAGCTGTTCGCCTTTGGCGACTCGCGTGAGGAGTTTGGGGTCGATAGTCGATGCCGCGTGCTGAGAAGATAGGTCCATAGAAGGCATTAGACGATGCAGCTGAAAGTCCAGCGACAGGTCACAACTATAGCATCCTCCACGCACTCTACGAAGAGATCGCGCAAAAGGATGCGCGTGTGCTGATTAGTGGAAAAGGGAAACGTTATTGCTTTTTGCCGTCAGGTGTAGAGTCAAGGAAGGGGCGCGGCGACATACGACGCGGTATGAACGGACGAATCGATTCGAATAGAATCTCCGTAATCAGAATGCGAAGAAGAGGCCGCACATGAAAATTCCAAGGATCGAGCGTACAGGTTCCAAAGTAGAGAGGGCCCGCACGAATGACAAGTATGATGTCATCACTGTTCAGCGTCGACAGGTGTCGCTGAAGCTGATCGAGACGAGTGAGTTGGACAGGCTGTCGAGCGACATATCCTCGGAGGGAATGCAACGATCCTGGCTCCAGAATATCGATGGTGATGAGTCTTTTCAGAATATGGCGAAGACTATCCCGCATCACCGGCCGATCCGCCATCCAATTCACGAATTGTAGGGCGCGAGCTCTTCCCAGAGGGAAACTCCACGTCGCAGTTCGAACCCATGTGGGATCCTTCTGCGTGCGCGAGCCCTTAGGGAGACCATGACGAACCGCGAGGTATGTCCCATGGCGGAGCAGCGCCTCTACTCGACCGACGACCTGTCGGATGTCGACGTCTTCAAAGGGACCAGTATTCGTGTCTCCCCGCAGAAACAGCTTAGGGCCTTGGATCCGGTGAATGCGATGACAGACGAACAACCGATCATGTCGGTATACGACGATATCGCCGACCTGAAGATCATCGGCATCCTGCAATCTGAGCTCGTCACCTTTCTGGAGCGTAGGAGTCATGCTCTCGGAATGCACGATTGGCGTCATGATTTCCTGAAGGACCAGTGCATGCATAGCTTCCGGTAACCTGTCGGCCGAGAAGAGAGCTGATTCGGCTGACGGGCTCAGAAGTCGAGCGATCATGGAAGAGGCTCCGCCGATGCTGCCGTGAGTCGCCGGAGCACCCGCCCACTCAGGAGGAGCCCGGCCTCAGCCAGGTGATACCCGCGCAACAGTCTTGCCTTCCACGGCATGGCTTGACCAGCCAAACCATATCGATAGGAAAGAAATTCGTCCGAAGGATACAGGCGTTGTCGCAGCCAAGTGAACTTTTTCCTACCGGGCTGCGTGAGGAACAAGAGAAGATGGCCGACTTCCGGCAGCGGCTCCGTGGTCACCAGCTTCTGGAGGAGCCAAGCCAACCTCTGTCCATTTCCATTCGCCGGAGACAGTGCCACGAGGACGTTATCAGGAATCACGATCGAGGGAAAGACCTTTCGAACATGAGAGAGGCCGTGCAAGAGGGGTACCTCCAGCCTGGCGTGCTTGGTTCGTGCGACCACGGTGGGCCAATCAGGCGGTTCCTTCTCGATGAGCAGTTTCATGTCCTGCGCAAAGGATGCAGACACGTGTCCCCGGTGGATGACGGCGTAGGCTGTCAAATAGATCAACAGGTCCACGGTATCGAGGCAGGAAATAATTGTGGCGCCGAATGGCCGCGGGCGTGCCCGTCTCCATAGGTTTCTCAGCTCTTGATCATCGAGGTACCAGAAGGATGTGATCAGATCCAGCGCAAGGCCGTGTTCAGAAGACGCATACGAAGGATTGCCGTCGATCTGTTGAGTGAAACCGAGATTGCCCAGGAGACGGCCGATGGCGGGTAAATCCGATTCATGAACCAACAGATCAATATCCGCAATAGGCCGCGAGCCCCGCACCCCGTACAGCCGAGAGATGACATCCGCCCCCTTCAAGATAATGAAGGCGATTTCGTGTTGCCGAAATTGCTGTGCGATCGGTGCGAACGCATTCAGCATCATCCGGTTTCTGCTGCTCACCCGAACGTAGGCATCAACCAGGTCGTCGAGGGTCGAGAAGGGCATGGGTGCGACGCTCCAATTCAGCCCATTCTTTGAAGTGCGGAAGACAGACACTCATATCACCGGTTTCGAGCCACGCATCACTGCGACCCTGACGGCAGTACGAGCGGACTTCACACGTCGGACATTCATATCGCTGAGTTGGGCGTGCGTCATCAACGGTCCGTTTGAGTGTCTCCCAGCCTTCCTGCACCGTTCCGGTTCTGAGATCGTACCGGGGAATGGGGAACGCCGTACAAAGGTTCATTTCCCCGTAGGGTGTGATCGCGAAACGTGTTTGGCCGCATGCGCATTCGATGAACTGGGATGGTGAGCAAGCGCCGTCTTCCATCGGCGCGGATCCCCAGCCTGCAAGCATCTGCTGATCGATGGTCATTTTCCTGCTGGACGGTAACCGGTATTCCAATGGACTCAGGTCGCCGGTCACCGTGGGGGTCATGTCCAGGGAATACTGAAACTTTCGGCCCAGATGTTCCACCAGACGGCGACAGGCTTCTACTTCGTGATCGTTGAGGCTGGTCACGGGCATGCGGACGACGATTGGGAGATCCGCCTTGGTCAGCAGCGTCAGTCCATGAAGAAATGCGGTGTAGGAACCCGTTATGCCGGTCATCCGCTCGTATGTCGCTGCCGTGGCTCCATAGATGGAGACACAAATCTGTTCGGCGCCGCATTCCAGCAGGGTAGAAACCAGGGTAGCATCGGCTCGTGTGGCATTTGTGAGCAGTCGGATCAGCAGCCCCTTGCTGCGAGCGTGCAGAAGGATCTTATGGATATCCGGTCGAACGACGGGCTCGCCCCCGGTGAACGTGACGGTCAGCACGCCGAACGCGGCTAGTTCGTCGAGGAGATGGAGGACTTCCGAAGTGCTCAGTTCCCGAGGCAGCGCGCGGTGGGTCGGATTGAAGCAATGGACGCATCGGAGATTGCACCCATACGTGAGTTCGAACGTCACCCCATCGGGACGCCGTGTGTGGTATGCGTGACGCCCCACGGAGGAAAGGAACGTGTCTGCAAGGATCTGCTTCATGGCAATACTGCCGTCTCGACAGGGGGTTGCTGCTGAACCAGATCGACCAGATCAGCTTGTTTCAAGAATGCCAGGCTTCGGCAAGGCACTGAAGAGACGACCGACATCAGAAAATCTAGAGAACGTTCAATACAATCACGATCCCAGTGAGGCAGAAAGGATTGTTGCAGTAGCCGAGAGACGGCGGTCGAGGCAGGTATCCGGGCTATACGGTGACGATCCTGCGCATGGTTGATGACGTACAGAGCGACCAGAGGGGCGGATGTGTTGGCCGCATACTCACCGGAGCCGACCCACGGAGAGCCGTAGAGGCTAAGACTCTCGTTTTCAACGCGGAGGACGACACGTTCGTCGCTGAGCACAGAGGCTTGGCGGTCCGCAAACATCCGGGCGATTGTGGATTTACCGGCCACAAAAGGTCC
>CAZNBG010000293.1:0-4062 GCA_964570915.1 uncultured Nitrospira sp.
TGTTTGGTGGGGGAGGGCGGGTAGGGTTCGGTTACTACCAAGAGGACAACCGGCATTTACACTATGCCCGCGAGGCCGCGAGAGAGGCGATCCTGAACCTTTCCGCCGTTGACGCTCCGGCCGGGGTGATGCCCGTGGTGTTGGCTGGAGGGTGGCCCGGGATCCTCTTGCACGAGGCGATCGGGCATGGATTGGAAGCCGACTTCAACCGAAAGAAGACGTCGGCCTTTTCAAATTTGGTCGGAAAGCGCGTGGCGTCGGACGTCTGCACCATCGTCGATGATGGGACGCTCCCTTTTCGCCGCGGCTCATTGAATATGGACGATGAAGGGACGCCGAACGCGTGCAGGACGCCCATTGAGAAGGGCATCCTTCGTAGGGATATCACAGACAAGCTGAATGCGAGTCTCATGGGGAGCCCCCTGACCGGACACGGCCGGCGGGAGAGTTATCAAAGCGTGGTGCTGCCCAGGATGACGAATACCTTCATGCTGGCCGGCGAGTCAGACCCGCAGGACATTATCCGGTCGGTCAAAAAGGGACTCTATGCCGTCTCGTTCGGCGGGGGACAAGTCGACATCACCAACGGGAAGTTTGTGTTTTCTGCGAGCGAAGCGTATCTCATCGAGGACGGCCGTATCACAAAGCCGGTAAAGGGAGCGACGTTAATTGGGAATGGGCCGGAGATCCTCACCAAAGTGTCGATGGTCGGACATGATCTAAAACTCGACAACGGAATCGGGACGTGTGGCAAAGACGGTCAGTCGGTGCCAGTCGGAGTCGGCTTGCCGACCATCAAGATTGAGGAAATTACGGTCGGCGGGACCCGGGGCTAAGAACGCGTCGCGTGTAAGGGTATGCTCCAACCATATTCCAGCGTCAAAGAGACAGCCAACGGCTATGCCCAGCTCGCTGCCGATGTGCTGGCTCGAGCCAAGGCGGGCGGCGCAACGGAGGCCGATATTGTGGTGGCCGACGGTGAGACCTTTTCGGTCCAAGTGCGGGTTGGCACCGTCGATCGATTGACCAAGGCGAGGGAGAAGCGGCTAGGTTTGCGTGTGTTCATCGGGAAGCGATCCGCAACTACGTCCACGTCCGACTTCTCACCTGAATCGCTCAAACAGCTCGTGGGAGACACCTGCACCTTGGCCGGCGCTGTGGTGGAGGACGACGTATCGGGGTTACCGGAGGCCGCTCAGATGGCGACAGACCATCCGGACCTCAATCTTTATGATGAGACCGTCCTCGATACCGAAACCCAAATCGATTGGGCCAAACGGGGAGAGGCGGCGGCCTTTGCGGCCGACCCCCGCGTGACGAACTCGGAAGGAGCGGAGTTCGATTCGTCGTCAGGACGGGTGGTTCTGGCCAATAGCCATGGATTCGTCGGGTCCTACAAGAGTTCAAACTTTTCACTCTCTGTGTCTCCAATCGCAACCGAGTCCGGGACGGGTGCGATGCAGCGGGATGCCTGGTATGAAGTGCAGCGTCAGTTTGCGCGATTGGCATCGGCCGAATCGATCGGCCAGGAAGCGACGAGACGAGCTGTTCGCCGCCTTGGTGCACGCAAGGTGGCGACGAAACGAGTCCCGGTCGTATTCGATCAGGAGACGGCCGGCAGCCTCCTGGCCAACTTGTGCAGTGCCGTCTCCGGCTATGGTCTCTATAAGCGGGCTTCGTTTCTTCTCGATAAGCTGGGTCAGCCGATTGCGTCCGATCTGATGACCGTTTATGACGACGGGCGGATGGTCGGCGGATTGGGGTCACGCCCGTTCGATGGTGAAGGGCTGGCCACGCGGAAAAATACGATCGTAGAACGTGGCGTGCTGAAGAGCTACTTGCTCGACATCTATTCCGGAAAGAAACTGGGCCTGCCGTCGACCGGGAACGCGTCACGGAGTGTGGGCGAAAGTCCTTCCGTCGGGCCGACGAACTTTTATCTCGTCCCCGGATCAAAGAGCCCGCAAGACATCATCGGTTCGGTAAAGGATGGGCTGTATGTGACCGAGTTGATCGGGTTCGGAATTAATATGGTGACCGGTGATTATTCGCGGGGAGCCTGCGGGTTCTGGATCGAGAACGGGGAGTTGGCCTACCCGGTTGAAGAAATCACGATCGCGGGCAATCTGAAACACATGTTCAAGGACATTGAAATAATCGGAAGCGATCTTGTCTTTCGAGGTCGTATTGCGAGTCCGACACTGAAGATTTCCGAGATGATGGTGGCAGGCAACTAAAGGGATAGCGACCAAACAACGATAATGGCCCACAAAGCAGCTGCGTTAAGGAGCAAGTGGAGCCATTACAGCCTGATAATCGTAAGCGCATTCACTGTCACGTGGGCCGTAGCCGGAGCCTGGGCTCGCGAGGAATGCACCATGCGTAAGACCTCCACCGTATTCAGCCACGAAGGAGCGATTCCGATCTTGTATACCTGCGAGGGGAAGGACATTTCGCCGCCGCTCGCGTGGACCGGCCTACCGGCTGGCACGAAGAGCCTGGCCTTAATCATCGATGATCCCGACGCCCCAGATCCAGCGGCCCCGAAAATGACATGGGTCCACTGGGTACTCTATAACATGCCGCCAACGGCAGAGGGGCTGGCGGAAGGCGTCAGCGTTCTCCCTCAAGGAACCAAGGATGGTGTGAATGATTGGAAACGGACGGGCTATGGGGGGCCTTGCCCGCCTATCGGTTGCCATCGGTATTTCCATAAGCTCTATGCGCTGGGCGTCGTGTTGCCGGATCTGAAGCAGCCGACTAAAGTTCAGTTGGAACAAGCCATGAAAGGACACCTTCTCGGCGAAGCGCGGTTGATGGGGACGTATCAGAAGGTTCGGTGAGATTCGACGCCAAGACCATGCTTGCTGTGAGTGACCATCTTGAAAAGGGTGACGAGCGATGAGACCAACATGGAGTATCGTTCTCCTAGCGATCACACTCATTCCGGGCGTAAGTGCCGCGGCCGATTTTCGTCTTACCAGTCCGACGGTGAAGAATAAGGGTCCCATTGACAAGCAGCATGTCTTCAGCGGATTCGGATGCAATGGTGACAATGTCTCGCCCGAATTGCGTTGGACCAACGCCCCGAAGGATACCAAGAGTTTTGCGGTGACGATGTATGATCCAGATGCCCCGACCGGCAGTGGGTGGTGGCACTGGGTCATCTTTAACATTCCTTCTGATATCACCGCGCTCGCGGCAGGTGCCGGGAAAACTGACGGTCTCGGCGTTCCGCAAGACAGCATGCAGAGTATGACGGACTTCGGTCAGCCTGGGTACGGCGGGCCCTGTCCTCCCGCTGGCGACAAACCACATCGCTACATCTTTACGGTTTTCGCGTTGAAGGTGGATCAACTGCCATTGAAGCCTGAGGCATCCGGAGCAATGGTCGGGTACTATCTCAACCAGAATGCTCTCGCAAAAGCCTCGTTTACCGGCTTGTACGGCCGCAAATAACAACGGGTCAGAATATACGCCATGCCGCTTGATGCCGAGTTCGGAAAGAAAATGCTGCAGCTAATCACTTCGCGCTACGATGATCGGCATTGGCGGAAGCGAATCGAAAAAACTCTCAGCCTCCCCCAGTCCGGCGTTACGGATCCTGTTCAGCAGCAGATCTTCATGTATCTCAAACTGGGCTTGAAAGCGTATAAGTCTCGCCGGGCTGATCCCGACTCCTGGATTATCGGCGGCTATGCGACAAAGGAAGTCATCAATCGAGCAAAGTTCCAGCCGCAGCTCGTCGGTACCGCCGTCCGGCAAGAAGACGTGGCCTTTCTGGGGACTGACCCGGGGGCCGACGTCACCGAAGCTTGGTGGAATGAAATGCTGGTGCAGTGGTTCGACGTGCCGGAAGAAGAAAAGCCTGCCGAGGAAGAAAGTGGCCAAGCCGCAGATTCAGACTCTTCACCGACCATTCAATCGAAAGCGTAGCGCTCATTCAGTGCTCATGGTTTTGAGCACGAGGCTCAATTACCCGAACAAATCCATCTGCGCCAGCTGAGGGGATTCGATATTGAGAACGGGTGCGGCTGGGGTAGGGGCTGCGCTGGTGGTTTC
>CAZNBG010000293.1:4072-4463 GCA_964570915.1 uncultured Nitrospira sp.
TTGAAGTCTTCTTTCAGCGTGTCAAGCAGATTGCCTTGGTGTAAAGCCGCCGCCGGATGGAGAAACGGGAAGATCACGAAATCTTTCATGTAAAAGGCTTGCGCTTTCACTTTGGTGATCCCGACTTTGCGTTCCAGTAACGTTTGAGTGGCCCAATTCCCCAAGGTGCAGACCAGTTTCGGTCGGATCAGCTGAATCTGTTGCAGCAGGAACGGTTTGCAGGTCTCCACTTCATCCTGTTCTGGATCACGGTTGTTCGGTGGACGGCACTTGATGACATTGGCAATGTAGATCTGATCGCGCGAGAGCCCTGCTGACGCGAGCAGGTCGTTCAAGAGTTTACCCGCCGCGCCCACAAACGGCTCGCCCTTCTGATCTTCATTGAATCCTG
>CAZNBG010000294.1:0-4449 GCA_964570915.1 uncultured Nitrospira sp.
TGAAAATCTTTGAACGTATCTTGGCTCCCCATTTTGCAAAAGGGTATCTCTCGGTTCACAAATCTCGCAAGCGGTCGTAGCGTCGCCGCAGCGTGCGTCCTATTTGCGCTGGGCGTCTCTATCGCGTGCAGCAGCGATACTCAGAAATGGAAAGTCCAATGGCTTGCAACGAGTATGATCAACGTGGACGATGTGGGTACTCCGCAAACGGTGCGGGTGCGAGTGTATCAACTAAAGGGAAAAGAGAAGTTTCAGCAAGCGACCTTCAAAGCCCTGTGGAAGACTGACAAAGATGTGCTTGAAGGGGACCTGTTGCAGAGTACAGAATTTGTCGTCTATCCGGATAAGGAAGACAGTTTTGATCTCCCTGTCGACGTGAAACATGGAGCGGCGTATCTGGGAATTATGGCGCTGTTTCGGCAGCCTGATGTGGAAGGGTGGAGGCAGATCATCGAAGCGAGTTCTTCCATGCTGAATCCCATGACCCCTAAAGTCCGGGTAAGACTCGATAAAAACTCGATCAAGCTCGTCGATTAGCGGCGAAGGAAGATGTTGAAGCTATGGCAATGAACCGAAAGGTGGTGTGGAGCGAAGGTATGTTGCTGACCCCACAGCACTTTCAGCAGTGGGATCGGCACGCGGAGAGCCTTATCGCCGATCGATTTCGCATTCATGATCCATTTGTGTGGGGAATCACTGCGTTGGATGTCGACCATGACGGTCTCGCCAATGGGCGGTTCACATTACTGAAGTGTACGATGGTGATGCCCGATGGCTTGGTCATCGCTATCCCGGATGAAGACAGCGCTCCATCAACCAGAGTTTTCACGGAATTGTTCCATCCCACCATGGAGAGTCTCAACGTGTACCTCGGCCTTCCCATTGAGCGGCCCAATGGCATGACCTGTCAGTTAGGGGAGGAGCCGGGCGTCAGGCCGCCGCGATTTCTCGCGGAACATATAGAAGCCGTAGATACGACAACGGGCGACAACCCACGTGAAGTCCTCGTTGCCAAGAAGAACCTGCGGATCTTCTTCAGTGGTGAAGAAACCGCAGATACCGTTTCACTCAAAATCGCCGAATTGGTTCGGATGCCGACCGGTATCGTGGGACTGAAGGAAACATACATTCCGCCCTGTTTGTGGATAGGCGCTTCAGCGTATCTGTTACGTCTGCTCAGGGGATTGGTTGAATTACTGGTCGCCAAGCGGGCGACATTTTCCGATGCCCATCGTGGGGTAATCGAACTGATCGGCACGGATTTGGGGAAGTTTGCGTTGGTGGCGGCTGTCTCTACGCATTTGCCCGCTCTCCAACATCTCAGCCATGTGGAGCGGGTACATCCGGAGTCGCTCTATCTGACGTTGGTCAAGCTGGCTGGACAGCTGCTCATGCTGGCGCCGCCGGGCGAGTCGTTAGATCTGCCCTTCTATCAGCATGAAAACCTCTCTGCAACGTTCGAGGCGCTGGACAAGCGGGTACGCGCCATTATAGAGGGCGTGACACCCACTCGGTATATCACCATTTCCCTGGAGGGCAGCGGTGACAACGTCTGGGTCGGACGAGTGCCGGAAAGCCGGCTGTTTGCTTCCGCTCAGTTCTTCGTCATGGCTTCAGGTGATCTGCCGGAAGAACAGGTCCGAAACCTCATACCGCATCAGGTAAGAATCGGGTCTCCCAGCAAGCTGAAAGAACTGGTGGCGGCGGCGATGCCCGGCGTCAAACTCTACCATACGCCTCGTCCTCCGGCCGCCCTTCCGATGAAGCTCGGAACGCAATATTTTCGTTTGGACGACCGAGGCGTGTTTTGGGAAGAGATCAAGAAGTCGCAGGTCGTCGCCTTGCATGTTCCTGAAAGTCTCCAGGGAATGAAGATCCAGTTGGTGGCGGTCAAAGAATAAGGAACCGGCTCGTGCCCGAACGGCGGACAGGCAAAATTGCCGAATTCTTCAGCGATCTGTTGGTCCTAGGAACCTATCTGAAGGACACCAAAGACATCGGAAGTCCCGACCATCTCCGCACGAGACTGCATCACCTCTTTCATCAAGCGGATGAAACGTCCAAGACCGACGGGGTTTCTTCCGAGGCGCAGGCTCATGCCCGCTATGCAGTTGCCGCATATCTCGATGAAATGATCATCAACTCTCGGTGGACTCATCGAGAACAGTGGGCGTCGAGACCGCTCCAATATGATTTCTTCGGAGACTTCACGGCGGGCGAAGGGTTCTTTAGGCGTCTTGAAACCATCAGGCGATCCTTACCGGTGGATGACGATCTGTTGGAAATCTATGCCTTGTGCTTGATCTTCGGCTTCGAGGGACAATACCGCATTCACGAGCGCGAACGATTGCGCGGATTAGTTGAGGACGTGACCCGGGAAGTGCAGGCTAAACGAGGAGATGTGCGGATGCTTTCTCCGCGAGGCCAACGTCCTGAGGAGCTCATGGAGCTGGTCAAACGTGATTTACCTGTCTGGGTCGTATTGGCGACCGGTGCGGGACTCGTGTTGCTGTTCTATCTGGCTCTCACATTTCTCATCAATCAAGATGTCGGAAATGTGCTTGACCAGCTGAAGAAACTGTTGCAGGAATCCTCGACATGAAACGCTTCGTCGCGCTCGTGAAAGCTCCGGTCGTTGCGCTATTGAATCAGCCGCAGCTTGCCGCGGAAATTGCCTCGGGCTTTCTTATGGCGTTGATCTGGTTTGCGGGTCCCTGGATCGGGCTGGAATCTGCCGATGCGAGGATCCAAGCGATCATCGGTATCGTGATACTGCGGGTGTTCCTCTATGCCGTCCGATCTCGTCTCGTCCAAAAACGTGCCGAAAAACTTGAAGCGTCGCTGAGGCAGAACGGCCAGCGGGTTCGGTCGGACAACCGGGAGGAGATCGATGCGGTGCGCATTCAGTTCGAAAAAGGAATTGCCGCGCTCAAGGAGTCGAAACTCGCCAAAGGGTTGAGCGGAAAGGCCGCCCTCTATGCGCTACCTTGGTACATGTTCATCGGTCCTCCTGCGTCTGGAAAAAGTACGGCCCTCCGGCACTCCGGTCTACTGTTCCCGTCCTTGAGTGGGACCGGACAGGGGCTTCAGGGATTGGGTGGAACCAGGAATTGCGATTGGTGGTTCACGAATGCAGGAGTCTTACTGGATACGGCAGGGCGCTATGTGACTCATCCTGAGGATCAGGACGAGTGGCTGGCGTTCTTGGACTTGCTCCGGAAGTATCGCGGCGACAATCCCATCAATGGGGTCATCGCTACCATCTCTATCGCCGATGTCATGCAGGGTAGTGACCAAGATGTCGAGACGCATGCCAAGCAAATGCGCGCACGTATCGACGAGCTGATCAGTCGACTCGGTGTCGTGTTTCCGGTGTATGTCATGTTTACCAAGTGCGATTTGGTACAGGGGTTCGTTGAGTTTTTCGATGAATTGAATCGGGCTGAACGGGAACGTGTCTGGGGCTGTACCTTTCCCAAATCACTGCACGGCAACGAGCAACCGGCCGTTCGGTTCAAAAAGGAGTTCGATGACTTACTGTCCGTCCTCCAGGAGCGAAGGCTCATGCGCCTGTCGACTACGAGGGGCAGTCATAAAATCAGCATTTTCGGTTTTCCAATGCAACTGCTCTCGACCCGCAATAGGCTCACGCGATTTGTCGACATGCTGTTTCAGGATAGCGCGTATCAGGAAACCCCGTTGTTTCGCGGATTCTATTTCACAAGCGGCACGCAAGAGGGCGCGCCGATCGACCGAATTCTTGGGGCTGTCAGCCGTGCGTCCGGGTTGTCCGACGTCAGCGTCGCGGCGTTCACCCCGACAGAACCCAAGAGCTACTTTCTGAAGGAACTCTTTTCTGACGTGATTTTTCCGGACCAACATCTGGTCAGTCCGTCATCGACGGTCTACCGCCAGCGCGGCCATCTTCGTGTGGCCGTATCGGCCCTGTCCGTATTGTTCGTACTCGTGGCGCTGACGGCACTCACCATCTCCTTTATCGGGAACAAGCGGAGGTTGAACACCATCTTGTCGGCCGCGCTACAGCCTCCTGAATTGACGCTCGATGCGGGACAATTGCCCAGGGCTACGGACTATATTCGCGAACTTGGTGCCAGGTTCAAAGACATTCTGGATATCGAGCAGCAGGGGGTACCGTTCGCTCTCACCGGGTTCTATCAAGGTCATCAGCTTCGTGAGGAAGTCGGAGAAATTTACCTTCGATCTTTTTCGAGGTTGTTTCTCAACGAGACGAAGCGAGACATGGAAGGACGATTAGCGCAATTTACATTGACGTCGGGGGGCAGAAGTACGCAGATGGGGACGGAGTACGACGAGTACTATTCTCTCCTTAAAGCGTATCTTATGTTGGGCGATCCCAACCACCTGAAAGTGCCATTCTTAAATCGTTGGTTAGACGACTATTGGGCCGCCAAGCTGAAGCGAATCTAT
>CAZNBG010000295.1:0-4443 GCA_964570915.1 uncultured Nitrospira sp.
TGACCGATGTCGTGGTAGTGGCTCTCAGCTTCTGGGTGGAGTCACGGATGCCGATAGCACGAGTCGATGAGGCCTCGAGAACGGTAGATTTCAGCGAGGGAAGCGTCTTCCGCCTTACCGACGATTTCTCGATGACACCCGCTCCTTATTATGTGGAGAATGTTTTCGAAGCGCTGGAACGGCCGGGCGAGTTTTACTACCACCGCACGAGCGGAAAGATCTACTACATGTCTCGCACTGGAGAGGATATGACAACAGCAGAAGCGATTATGCCTCGACAGATTCCTGATCTGGTCCAATTTAAAGGTGAGCCGGAGGCGGGACGTTTCGTTGAGTACGTGAATCTTTCCGGGTTTTCCTTTGCTCACACTGAGGCGACAAGGCCCCCGCGGGACTGGCCAGGTGACTCCTGGCGCGTCAGCGGTTCGATCACCGCACCGGGTGCCATCCAATTTGTCGGAGCGAGGAACTGCGCGGTCGAAAACAGCGAGATCGCGCACGTAGGAAGTTATGGCATAGATCTGGGCGCAGGCTGCGCCCGCAACCGCATTGTCGGGAATGAGATCTACGACTTGGGAGCGGGCGGTATCAAAGTCGGCCCGAGAGTGGCACTCGCGAACCCGGTTCTCCAGTCCGGAAAAAATGTCATAACCGATAACCACATCCACGATGCTGGCCAGATTTTTCACAGCTCGTTTGGGATTCATATCGGCAATAGCGACGGCGATATTGTTTCGCACAACCATATTCACAACCAGCCGTACGTCGGAATTATCGCCGGCGTTGGGGATGACGCCGCCATGGGGACGGTGATCGAGTCCAATGACATCCACCACATCGGATTAGGCATGCTGTCAGACCTCGGCGGCATCTACACCATCGGCAGATCGGGGGCGCCGCTAGGCATTGTAATCCGGAATAACGTCGTTCATGACATCGTGTCCCGCGGTTATGGAGGCTGGGGAATCTACTTCGATGACGGAACCACTGGCGTCAAAGCCGAAAACAACATCGTCTACCGATGCAAATCCGCGGGGTTTCACATGCACTACGGAAATGAGAAAAATCAGCACGAGAACCTCGTCCGGAACAATATATTCGCTCTCTCGCGCGAGGCCGAGATTCAACGGTCGAGCAACCAGTCTGAACTTCAATTCATCTTTGAGGACAACATCGTCTATTGGAAGGATGGCACTCTCTTCACGGGCAATTGGGGGAAGCAGGGATATCGATTCGGACGCAATATTTATTGGGACGAACGTTTTGCGGGGGCGGACCCGGACAAGACCATCCGCTTCGGTCCATGGACGCTATCGGAGTGGCGCCAACGCGGACAAGACATGAACTCGATTGTCGCGGATCCGCTGTTTGTGAATCCCGCGAAGGGAGTTTTCACGCTCAAACCCGATTCCCCAGCGTTGAAGCTTGGCTTCTCTCCGATTGACGTTTCAAACGTCGGTCCTCGACAGCGTACTACCGGCGCCACATCAAATTAAATTCCGTGGGGGAACTCCCGTAATGAACAAGGTACCACGAGATTCCGAATGGTCAACTGAATCAACTCTGGGCCGGCGGGAGCTGCTTAAGAGAAGTCTAGCCGGCACGGCAAGCCTATTGACTGGAGTGGCGATAAACCGGAAAGGAACTTCAGCTCTGCAAAGGATCGAAACGGTTGGCAACAGAGCGCCCGATCACTATGTCATCGATGTGCATTGTCATCCGCGATGGGCTGGTTACAACGGCGCTCGAATGATCAAGAACATGGACGCCGCAGGCATTCAACGGGCCTGGCTGTTGAGCTGGGAAATCCCCGAGCGTGAGATGGACCCCTACTATTACTCCGAAATTAATCCCACGGGTGTCGGTATGTCGTTCCGCGACGTGATCGACGTTGTCGAGCGTTATCCCGACCGGTTCATTCCAGGAACTACGATGGACCCTCGCGATCCACACGCTCACGAGCGACTGAAGGCGGCTGTGGATACGCACCGGGTTCGGGTCTTCGGCGAGTTGAAACTCCGCATGCGCTACGACGATCCCGATGCCATCCGGCTCTTCCACTACTGTGGCGAACTGGGCTTGCCGGTGATTTGCCATTTGCAGCCGACGTTTCCCCGGCTTGGAGTGCCAAACGCCCGGCAATGGTGGTATGGTGGCGGCCTCGAAAATATGGAGTCCCCCCTGCGACTCTGCCCGCACACTCAGTTTATGGGCCATGCGAGAGGATTCTGGCGTGAAATTTCAGCCGACGCTGACCAGGAGCCACTTGCTTATCCCGCGGGCAAGCCTGTTGTTGGGCGGGGCCGCATCCTGGAATACCTTGACAGGTATCCAAACCTGAATTGTGATCTGTCCGGAGGGTCTGGGCATACCGCTCTTTCCCGGGACTTGAAGTTCAGCCGCAAGTTTCTCATCGAATACCAGGATCGAGTGTTCTTCGGCCGGGACGAGTTCTCGAACCGCCTCTACGACCTTCTGGTTTCGCTGGAACTCCCGCATGTCGTTCTTGCCAAGATTCTAAGTGGCAATGCCCTCCGCTTGGTGCCTTTGTAGACGGCACGCTGAGTTCCACAATCATCTATTCGGTAGCCGAGCGAGGATCTTCATGGAATTGGCGAATCGTCGCGACGTCTTGAAAGCCGGTTTGATTTTCAAGGTTCTTCCGCAGAAGCACAGTCGAGCTCGCGACGGATTTGTGGTGTGCTTGTGGATGCGACACGTCGTCCTGAAAACTACGGAGTTGAGACGATCCAGATACTGCGCGGAGTAGACCCACGTTTTTCGAGGGACGACTCATAGAGCGTGCTGCGCTGTGACAAACCATCGGTGAAACCGACGAGTTTGGTTTCTCGCCAACTAGTGACAACATCGACATCCATGATCTTCACGCAACGATGCTGCGGCTGCTCGGCATAGACCATACAAGGCTGATGGTCAAGTTTCAGGGACGTGACTTCCGATTAACCGATGTCTCCGGGCGGATCATCGAGAAGTTGCTTGCGTGGATTCCGGCCTTCTTTGGACCGCATCGCTCGGTCGTCCCAATCCTTCGGTTCCAGGCAAGCTGTTCAAACACGGCTCCGGCTGCGCTTGGAATTTAGCGGGATCGGTCGTCGCCGTCAAAAAAGTCCATCGACCTGCATCGTTAAATCGCGCTTTGGACCGGCCCCACGCTCGTGAAGAGTCAGGCGCCGGGACTCGTATGTAATCCGCTCAACGCCGCGATAATCGCTCGGAATCTTGAATAAGAAAGCCGCATAAGATCGGATCGTCGTCTGGCCTGCGTCGAGATGCGCATACACCATACGGCCAAATATTTGTCCTTTGGTCACAAGCACACCCTCAGGCTGATGCAAGCCGGCGGTGCCGAACTCCATTCCACGCGCAGCTGGCTTGCCGTCTTTCGCATCGCGCCACACGTCCAGCCAGGGATAGTCAGAACTCCTCCACATGTATCCAATGAGCAGGTGCTTTCGAGCAGTCATTGCTGTCGTCCAGCCGAATTCGTCATCGATGGTAAAAGAGACGACGGGTTCGGGATCGTCAATTAGTTGCCGCAGATTCACAGGCTGGCCATCCTTCAGCGCTTGCGGCCAATACACCACTGGCTCTTCCGGATTGGGCAGCGGGCTCGACTGCATGAAACCCTTGCGTCCGTTGGAATCGACTAACGTGGTTTCATCAAGGAAAGGCGGTGCGATCGTCGGGTGCTGGACCATGTTGTAGATCCGGCCTAGCTTGTTTTTGTTTGTGACGGATTCCGAAATGATCATCAACGGCACTTCATTGAAAAGCCTGATGCGCCGCCTTACCTCAAAGCCCGCCATTGACAAGCTGGTTTCCATTGCCGCATGGATCTCGTCCCCGGCAATCTTTGGCTCTTGTGTGACTCTCCAGACTACCCATGCAGCCTCCCCGTGGAATGGCATGCCGTTCTTGCTTTCAGCATCCGACGGAGCGCCCCAACGGTCGAGGCACAGAAAATGACCCATGGGATGGACTGCCGGTACTCCCTTACCTTCCCACGTCCATGTCAGCGGATTGAGGCCCTGGTCCTGAAGCTGGAATTGCACGATAGAACCGCCGCGTAAGTCGACAACGACCGTGGCCGCCTTTGTCTCGAGTACAAGCGATGGCCGGCCATTCACGATCTTTTCGCTGTGGGCTGAAATGACGAAGGACATTAGTATCACCAGATGCCCGTTAGAGAACGTGTTTTGTATGCGGGCATTGAATTATCAAGACAAATAGCCTTTCGTCGAGGCTATACGGCCCCGCGAGGTGAACAGTTCGATCCGGTTGACCGGATCAAAGCGAGATTTCCCATGTGATCATGGTCCGGATCCGCCGGCGTTAGTCACTTTGATCAGAACCACGCCATGAATTGGGGGAATGCCCGGTAGATCGTAGAAAGTAGCGACTCTCCGCTCGAAGCCTTGATAG
>CAZNBG010000296.1:0-4425 GCA_964570915.1 uncultured Nitrospira sp.
AAACCCAGGCTGTCCCGGCGAAGCTCTGGGAAAAATCCCCACCACCGAGAGACCGGCGGGCCGGAAAAGGTTGGAGGTGAAATCGTCTGATCGATCATGCGTCGAGTGCGGTGCCCATGAAAGATACCGTATGTATAGCTGGTTCTGTCAACGACTGCGAGCTTCGCTATTGGCCGTTCCGTTACGCTGGTCACGGATCGTGGACAGCACGATCAAGGACAGGATGGCGCACAGGCTGACGTACCAGCCGGGAGCGAGGACGTTGCCGCTTCGTTCTATGAGAATGGCCGCCAGCAACGGCGTGGTACCACCGAACAGGGCTGCGGCGATGTTATACGAGAGGGAGAGTCCGGTGTATCTGCGCGAGACGGGGAAGAGGGTAGCGACGATGGCGAAGAAGGGACCCATATAAGCAGCCACAAACACGGTAATCAGGGCTTGAGCTGCGACGATCAAGGCGGTCTGCCCACTACTCAGCCACAAGAAAAACGGGACCGTTCCAAGGGCGAGCCCTGCAGCGCCGACGGCTAGGATCCATAGATGCCCGAGGCGATCCGACAGTTTTCCCATGACGGGAATCAACACCGCCAGCAGAGCCATGCAGATCGTGTTGATGGTGAGCGCGGTTCCCATCGGCAGATCAGTCACTCTGGTCAAATAAGTGGGGAGAAAGACGTAAAACATGTAAAACGCAACCCCATGCAGCACCACCAGACCAATCACTTGTAAGAACGGTGTTCGGTGCGAGAGGAGTAGGTCACGCGCCGGTGAGGATGAAATCTCACCTGATTGCTGCAGCCGCTCAAAAGCCGGCGATTCAGGGATGCGCCGACGAAGATACCAGCCGACCACCGCGATGACGCTTCCCGAAACAACTGGGATACGCCATCCCCATTCTTGTAGCGCGTCATGCGTGAGGCTCGCGGCCGCCACGGTCCCGATGCCGGATCCCAGCAACGCGCCGATCTGGGCGCTGAAGCCGGCCCAACTGCCGATGTACCCGCGCTCGGCCGGCGGCGCATGTTCAACGAGAAACGTGACCGACCCGGTGAATTCACCGCCGACGGACAGGCCCTGAAAAAAGCGCAGGGCTGTGAGCGCGAGCGGCGCAGCGAGACCAATCTGGGCATAGGTCGGCAACAGACCGACGAGACACGTGGGCAGCGCCATGAGGAGGATGGACCACGCCAGCGCCTTGCGCCGGCCTTGCGTATCACCCCAGTACCCGAACAGCAGCGCGCCGAGTGGTCTGGCGAGGAACCCAACGGCAAACACGCTGAACGTGGCAATCAATGATAGTGATGGATCGGAAGAAGGGAAAAAAAGAAGGGACAAGACAGGCGCGAAGTATCCGAACAGCGCGAAGTCATACCATTCGAGCACGTTGCCGACCGCACCAGCCACCACCGTCTTACGAAACTGTCTTGATCCGTCTGATACCATGAAGCCGTACGCTCATGGGCTAATCACACCGCCGGACCCACCATACCATGAATGAAGGGGTCACGCCGGGAGTATACGACTCCACGGCTCTTTTCAATTGGCTCTGTACTCATGGAACTGCGACTGGGCGCGGGGGAATCGCATACAGGACCAGCAGCTGGTCCTGCAGATGATTTAGCGGAAGCGGGTGAACTGTTGCTTCAATGCATTGATCTTCGTGAGGTAGGTTCGCACGTCGTGGTCGCCGCAACGTTGATGTGAGATCAGGCGATACGTGCGCTTTACGTAGTCCTGGCCTGTGCCGATGCCGCAAAGATGAATCACTGCGGCGAGATCTTGTTTCTGCTGGAGAGTCGCCTGCCGGTTTCCAAGCGCCTGCGTGATCTGACGATCCAGGAGAACAGCGGTCAACTCGATCGCATGACTGGGAAGTACTCTGGTATAGAGGCGGTTGAACCAGCAGGAATCAAAGTCATACCATGGTGCCTCCGCAACAACCTGGTGGTTGTGGATGCAATAGTGTTGTCCTTCTTGAAACGTCCCGTCGGTGAGTTGAAACATGCCGACCGCGCTTGAGGCCGGCTGGTACCATTCCAAAGGATTCCATGAAGATAATCGCCACCGCCAATAGGTTCGTGCGACCGGATTGCCCGCTCCCTCGGCTTGAGCCAACGCGGCGAGCAATTCGGGTGTGACGATGGACGTTGAATGTTCTTCGAACAGCGTTCCATATTCTTGCCATGTTGCGCGTGGATTCTTATCCAACGCATTCTCCACAGGAAAGAACAATTCCGTCGGCTTGTCTATCGCATGATAGACCCAATTGATGGTGAGCAACCCCACCAAGAGGAGGACCAACCCGAGTCCAATCCTCGGCACTGGCGGAGTTCTTGCGACGGCGCGTAGGAACACACTCATCTCATGCCAGCGCCGACTGGCGAAGCGCATGATCGACTTGAATGAGCGATGATGGTGAGCGCGCACGAAGCGGGTGTTGCGGCGAGAGGGCATGAAGAAAGAGTAACAGAAAAGGAAGGCAGGTGGTGGCGCTGATGCGGATCCTGTGTTTGCGTTTGGCATGTCACGGTAGGTTATGGACCCAGTCGCTCAACGCCGGGCCGAGTTTCTGAATGCATGATCGATCTTGCTTTGCGATTCCAGACGAGTTCAATATGGTCACGATAACAGAATGAGTCCGTCCACCGGAGGTCTGTATGCAACGATTCCTGGTTCTCGGTGCCGCACTTACGGCGCTGCTTATGGCACCATGCGCATTTTCCCAAACGTTCACCGACAAAGCCCAAAAGGACCATGCGGTCGAGATGAGTGACGAGGAGCCTGCGATGCAGAAAGCCATGGAACGCGCTCGTGCAGGCTTGGACGATTTTCTCAAGAAAGTCTCGTCGCCACCCCCTGACACCGATCAGTATTCGGTCAAGGTGAGAGTGAGCGAAGGAGACAGCCAAGAATATCTGTGGCTCTCGAACCTCAAGTCACAAGGGGATCTGTGGTCGGGGCGGATCGACAACCTCCCGGTGATGCGATCCGTCAAGAAGGGGCAATCCTACTCCTTTGCGAAGAGCGAGGTAGTTGATTGGACCTATGTCGATAAGAGCAAGAAGAAGGTCGTTGGAAATTTCACCACCTGTGCGCTTCTCACGAAAGAACCACCTGGCGTGGCGGCGGCCATTCGGAAACAGTATGGCCTCGAATGTGATCGCTGATATCGAGGTCTCTCCATAGACAGCGGTCTCTGATTCACCGGCCTGTCCTTTGGAACGATTGGCTCTGCTGATTCTTGCGCGAGCCGTCCGAAATGACAATGCCGGCGAAACTATCACCACGTTCGGTGAGACCACGCCCTCCTGCTCCGAATGGGCATCGCCGCGCTCAAAATATGAGGCACAGTCAGCCGACGATGTTTAGTAATCGTTCTTGAAGAGAGCGGAAGCGGCAACGAGTAACCCAATACAGACAATGAATGACACGACAAGTACCTGCATACGAGCCTCCTTTGCAACCTTACCGAGAATGAAGGCAAGAAGTGGCTGTGCCGTAACCCTTCATGCGCGTTATCCTGTGTCGGTCTAGTGTAGCCGACCTGTCGAGCGTCTGCTTAAGTATCTGAAATCACGTGCTGATTTCACTCTCTGCTGGTACTGTGAATCATCCGATTTCCTGCATGGAGGGCAATGGAACCGGTTCGACTCCATAGACTCTTCTCTTCTCTAGACTCGACAGAACTGATCTCAGGTGAGGTCCCCAATCCGTTTCACGCGAAGAACAGGCCTCAAGCGGATGCCAAGAAAGTGGCGATCCGCGATCATTTTGATGCCTGCGCCGGTCGGCGTGCGTACTGGGAAGAGAAAGCCAAGGCGTACTACGAAGATCAGACCCGCTATTTCAGGTTCCTGGTGCCCGAAGGGTTGAGCGTGTTGGAGATCGGTTCGGGCTTGGGGAATCTGCTCGCCGCCCTGAAACCCAGTCGTGGGCTCGGAATCGACTTGAGTGCGGAGATGGTCATGGAAGCGGCTCGGCGCCATCCCACCTTGGAATTCCGTGTGGGAGACGCGGAAACACTGGACATAGAAGAAACCTTCGACGTCATCATTCTGGCCGACGTGGTCGGCCATTTGCTCGATGTCGAGACTGCCTTCAGACGTCTCCGCCAAGCCTGCACCGCCCAAACCAGAATCGTGGTGTCCTACTACAACCAACTCTGGGAGCCGATTCTCCGACTCTGTGAAAGGTTTGGGGTGAAAATGCCGCAACACGAGCAAAACTGGCTGTCCCCGGAAGACATCGCCAACCTCCTGCATTTGGCCGATTTCGATGTGGTGAAGGTGGAGCGGCGACTCTTGTTGCCTATGCGTGTCCCGCTGCTCTCGGCATTGTGTAACAAACTGCTGGCCTATCTGCCGGCTTTCCGGGCGTGGTGTCTCTGCCACTATGTGGTGGCACGGCCCCGCCTACGAAGGCCGG
>CAZNBG010000297.1:0-382 GCA_964570915.1 uncultured Nitrospira sp.
CTTGAGAGGTCGACGGCGAAGGGTGTGGGCGCTTCCTCGAGAGACACTTGATTATCGGGCTGAATGCTCCCGTGCAGCGTAAAATCCAGAGGATCGTTGCCGATTCCATAGCCCAAGTGAAACGCCAGCGACCCGTCGCTTCCGATCGTCACCGCTGCCGTATGATCTGGATAGGTTTTGAAGACGTCGACCGTCGTTCCGTCCTTCATCGTGACCACGTAGCTGGTCGCCTGCCATTTGCCGGCGATCTGGTCGAATGTCAGATTGGCGGGCGCCGCAGGAGGGGGTGTTTCGCAAGTTTCGGGGCCTTTGCAGACTTCTCCCGAGGCCCAATGCCGCCTCGCTTTTACAAGTGGCCCACTCACGGGGGGATATTGTGAGG
>CAZNBG010000297.1:392-4406 GCA_964570915.1 uncultured Nitrospira sp.
GATCGGTCGCGTGAACCCAGTCGGGAATAGGAATGGCCGGGAGCCCCAGGAGCGGGCGTTTTGCAAGTGTCGGCGCTGCTGCAGACTCGTCCAGAGGCGAAATCCGCGTCCGCTTTGCAAGTGCCCGCGCTCACGGGCGGATTCTGAGAGGGTTGGGGGTTTGTGGTATCGCTTCCACCGCCGCAGGCGACGGTCGAAAGTAGGATTCCGGCTACGGCCATTCCAATCAGTGTGCGTTTTGTGTTCATAGGGCACTCCTTTTTCTTGTCGATAGGCAATTGCAAGCGCGGGGCCAGGCTCAAGGAGTGAAAAAGCCCAATGAAAATAGGGGGTGCTCTTCGGCAAAGCGGTCAAAAGGTCCCACTTGCGTGAATCATGGACATTCACTTGACCCGCTAATAAACAAGCAACAAACAGGTTCTTGAAACGATAACTCAACGGAGCCTATCGACGAGTCACCCCCATTTCCTTTAATAAGGGAATCCTATGACAGTTATCGATCCATCACGAAAACCAATGTTCATTGAGTTAGGCGCCGATAGGATCTCCGCTCACTATCCCGACTGGACCAGCCAGGTCGATCAGGACGTCTCCGCCGAGAAAGGCGCTCATCGCATGGATGTGTTTACGCAACCCATGGGTGATGATGCCTTTCGCGCCGTCGTTGTCGATCACAAGTTCCAATCGTATGCGGCCCGTATTTGGGAGAGTGTGCGTCCGGAGCTGGCGAGTGTTACCGAGAGGCGCGCTGCCCAACATCGCTTTGAAGACTCCTTGGTCTTTGCCCATCAGCTTTTGGCTGAATTCACGAATGCCTTAAATGATCAGAAGATGACCTGGGAGATCGTCGGAAATCGCGCGGAGATTTTTTACAAGGACCCTAACGGAGAACGGCATCGAATCCTTCTCAATGCTGTTTCTCCGGCAAACCTAAGCCTGTCGTCTCTGCAACTCGAAGATGATGACGGGATGCACGTATTCATCAGCGATCCCGCACTGCTCAAGCCCCTTCGCGCGAGCCTCGAAGCGTTGCTCCGGTGGCAGATCGCCGCCAATGCACGATTGGCGAGGCGGTAGATGCTTTTTTATTCCGAATAAAAACAGGCTCCGAGTCCTTCGTGCGCACCTTCTTGGCCGCAGGCGTTCACGGGATAGATATTCACGCACCATTCGGTTCCATAGGCAGCAGACGGCAGGTTGACGCTTCCCGATGGACCCGAAGATGATCCGCTGACTAAAGGACCACCTCCGCCGTAGGAGACTGCGGTCACATTAAAATGATAAGATGCTGCACCGCTGACCGGATTCCAGGAGAAAGTGATTCCGCCGCCATTGGGTACGACGCAATAGCCGGGGAAATTGGGATCCGAATAGCAGGGTGATATGCCAGTGGCTGGGGTCTCTGCTAAGTTTGCGCAGTTTTGCGTCTTCTTACAGCTGGAAGTATCGACGGTGCACTGAGCCGTGCAGGTTGGCGTGCCGGTGGTCCCCGAGGGGCAAACATGACCGTTTAGGTTGCCTACTTCGCATTGTTCTCCAGCCTCAATGATCTGATTGCCACACTGTGGTGGAGTCAGTCCCGAGCAGGTGGTATTGCAATGATTCGGTTGGCCATTCTTGCCATTAGGAATACCTTTATCTGGACTACCATCATCGCAAGCCTCGGGAGGATCTTCCTTGATGCCGTCGCCGCAGACGATGGCCTTACACTGACAGTTGATGCAATCGGAGCCTTGAGGACAGCCGGGCAGGCCGGGTTCCCCGCAGACTTCACCGGCAGTCACTACGCCATTGCCGCAGGCGGTCGGTGTACAATTTCCACCATGCGTGGGATCGTTGTCGCAACCATCGCCGTTGGCAATGTTCGGATCATCGCAGGCTTCCCCGAGCTCTTTCTTGCCGTTGCCGCAGGTCGAGCCCCATTCGACCTTAAACGTCCTCGGAAAACTGATGTCGCCGAGGATGCACGTTGTATCTCCCTGATGGCATCCCGAGGCCAGAGCCGCGACCACGATGGTGTTGTCGCCGGTGTCGATCCAATTTCCGACGTTGGAGAAGGGGATGCTGTTGCCCGTGGGGATTGGTGACGAGGTTAAACATTGCTGACCGGTCAGTTCCCAGGCGTTGGAACCTTTTTTGGGCGTGGTGCAGATCGTTCCGTCATTTCCCTTCTTGTTCGTGAAGATGACCATATAGCCATTGGGCGACGGGAAACCCGTCCAAGTCAGCGGCACGTCGATGGCGGCGGCATTCACGGCTTTGATGACCTGTCCTTCGGTCGGGCTGGTGATGACAGGTTTATTCTCGACGGTGTAGCACTCCATATTGGGAGGGTCATCCCCCGGGACTTCGTCGACCGACTTTCCGACGACCTTCCAGCAGCCGCCGTTGGGGTCGGAGGCGGCGTTGGCCAAGGAAGTCGAAGTGTTCGGAGCTTGGATCTCCTGTGTGATTTCCTCAATACCGCAGTTGGGCGCTTTCGATATCGGATCCCTGGCGCAAAAGGTGAAGAGATAGCTTGCTGCCCCTCCGGCTGGCTTCCATGTGAACTTCACAGGATCATTAGAATAAGGGAGGCTCCAAGACGAATTCAGTTCGACCTTGGCCGGCTTGATCTGGTAGCAATTAGGCTCGGGCTCGTCCGTGATCGAGTTATTCTCGTTTCCTTCAGCGCTGATGGCGATGACGCTCCAGCAAAGACTCTTCTTTCCTGCCTCGGGTTCCAGAAAAGTCGCCTTGTCAGGTGTCCCGACGATCGTTCCCGGGTTGCTCTTGTCGGCCGTGCCGTCCTGATTTCTCGCGTAGGTTTTGACGTTGTACAATTTGGCTCCCGGAACTTTGTCCCATGTGAACGTGACGCCGCTTTCAGTGTAGGTCACGTAGGAGGCATTGGCCGGCGAAATGAGCTTGATGGCCTTTTTGTCGGTGTTGAAGAACTGGATTTCGCGCCATTCGGGACAATCGGTTTCGTTGAGCAGCTCCTTGCCGGGAATAGCCGTGGCGTCGGGATTGACGTCGTCGTTGCCGGCATAGCCCGGGCAGATGCGCCACCAATAAACACGGCCGGGATCCAGCGTGAATTGCGCCTGCACGAAGGACGAATCGCCCTTCTGGAAGACGTCGTCTTTCGTCTTGAAGGCGCTCAGGCTTAAGTAATTGTGGTTGGGATCCGCGGCGAAGTTCACGTCCGGAGGGAAGTCAGACACCTCCACGCGCCACTTGTCTTCGCCCGCCAGGGCCTGCCAGGTCAGCGTCGCCGGCCAGGGGTCGACCTTCATGTTGTCCCCGGCCTTTTCCGAGGGTTCGTAGATTCGATTTTCGTCGCGATCCGCCAAATTGACGGCAAAACACGCGTTCCGGGTCGACTTGACGATGATCTTTTTGATATCCGGATCGTCGGGGCCGTTCGTCAGCGACGCGGCGCTGTCGATGGCCTTCTTGCAGAAATCCTTCATTCCGTCGGTCCCGATGAGATGAAACAGAGTCTTCCAAGCGACCGAGGCCGCATATTGGTTGCCGATGCCTTGAATCGTGACATGTTTCTTGAGCTCGTTCGTGACATCTCCGCCGTCCGCCAAGAGTTGAAGCATGTGGCTGATGACGAGGGAGTTCCTGTGAACTCGATCGCAGTAGGCCGTGTCTTCGGTGCAGGATACCGTCGTGAGGTCCGGCTTCCGGTAGCAGGAGCCTCCCCCGGTGCAATCCTTGTCCGACACGTAATACAGACCGTCATACATGGCGGGTTTTTCCTTGCTGTTGGGATTGGAGAGGTCATGGATGAAGTTATCGGGACCTTTTTCCAAAAAATCCTGCGCGCCGAATTTCCATTTGGTCGCGGGATTTGGCTCCCACTTATATTCAATCACCTTGCCGAAAAAGTCGGCGAGGCCTTCGTTCATCATGCCTATTTCCACGGACTCTTGGTCTTTTGCACCGATCCGGTCCCTAAAGATGCCGTGGAAATATTCATGGCCGACCGTGTCCATGGCCGTGGGAGGTGTCAATTGGGCATTT